>JAYTOA010000062.1:0-2274 GCA_043748015.1 Flavobacteriales bacterium | reverse complement strand
GGCTCGTAGATTTCATTGCTCGCGTATTTCTGTCGATCGAAACTCGCACCTAATGCAAACAGTCCACTTTGCTGTGAATTTTGTTCGCTGTTTTCATTGAGCATTCCGCCACAACCTTTTCCTCCCATGAAGTAGAAAATGCCTCCGATAATGGCTACGATCAATAACAGTTTTGGATTTCGTCCAAACAGTCCAATGAGTATAGGCAACAATCTTCCGATACCGCCGCCGCCACCTATGCCACCACCACCGCCGCCTCCACCGGAATTTCTTGGTGTATAACTTCCCTGATCTTTGTCTTCTTTGATTCTGATCGGCATAATTTTATTGTTTTATGAAATGCGTTTGATGATACGAAGTTGATGTGTGTACTCTCCTATTTCATGATTGTAAATTCCTTGATGATCTATCGCGTCTATGCGCACTTGTCCGGAGGCATGAATGATTTTTCGTTCCTTTTTTTCATCTTCGAAAATAATTCCGACATGCGTGATTTTGCCATCCGCATTGTCGAAGAATGCGAGATCACCACTGAGGCATTCATCTATAAAAGTGACTACTTCTCCAATCTCTGCCTGCTGATAAGCATCTCTTGGAAGGTCAATTCCGCAAATGCGCATAACTATTTGCGTTAAGCCGGAACAATCCATTCCCATAAAAGTGCGGCCACCCCACAAATAGGGTGCGCCCAGAAACATCATGGCAACCTTCAATATCTCCGCAGGTTTGGAGGAAAGTTGTTCCTTATTTTGAGACTGTCCGCTCCCAACTAAGGCTCCGGCCGGGATATAAATGGACTGCTCTCCTGTTTTTTCAATCTGCACAAATAACTGATCAGCGAACGATATGTTCTCAGGAGTATTTTCTGCAATGATCTTCAATTGCTTTTTATCTGCCCATCCTTCATAACCGTCGTGGTCGAGTTTCACCATATACCATTTCTCATTTTTATCCAACAGTTGCATCGTTTCACCGAATAAAATTTGGTTCGTCATCTCACTTTTATCCGATGGCTCGCGCCTCATCGGTACTACTGCTAACTGGCATTGTAATCTTATCATTATCTGGATACTTTCTTCTCGCAAAGAAAACGAGGGTGGGAGATCAAATCGAATTTACTTTCTGTTTTATGAGGAAAATTAAGGTTTAATCAACTTGATCATAGTAGAATGGGTGTTTTGGAAATTGGTGCGCCTTATAAATAATTGGAAATGAGCAGGTTGCAATTTACGTAAAATTTAATCTAATATAAATGTGAATTGGTCGAAGATTATCGTATCTTTGTCTCCTGAAAACTAATTCTAGTCTATTTTCTCCCACAGGCGACTTACACGCTTTTTAACTGATTGTTTAAATTAAATCCATTTCAATGAATCATTCTACGATGTTCATGAGTAACCGCGCGTGTTGTGTCTCAATTCAGACCGAAACTGTCGCAAATTATTTTAAGGCTTTCCTTATAAGCTTAATGTTTGTTTTGTGGGGTGCTGGTTTCGCCAGTGCTCAAGGTGGCCCTGAAGAGCCGTCTCTTTTTATTACATGTCCGCTTGCGACTTCTGTCGAATGTGGTTCTCAGGGTGATCTAGATCTTACCGGAACTCCTACTGTCGACGGAAATCTTCCTGACATGACATTGAGCATTACTTATGCTGACAATGTTGTTCCTGGTAATAATTGTGAATTCATAATCATGCGCACTTGGACGGCGTCAATCGGTGAGCTCACTGAGTCTTGCACTCAGTATATACAGGTTGTGGATACTCAAGGCCCTGTATTCAGTCCAATCAACAATTTGACAGTGCAGTGTCTTGAAGAAGTACCGGCGTTCGAAAACGTTGTTGCTACTGACGGATGTGCCGGTGGCGCTGAAGTACAGGTTTTTGAAAGTAACACTGGCGATCCTGAAGTTGATTGTCTGTTGTACACTGCTTTTGGACCAGGTGCTGACTGGGCTGTTTGGTTGCCTGTATTGGCTTCAAACAACGTAACTACAAGTGCACTTTTTGAATTCGATTCAAATGGTGGCCACTTTGTTCAGTTTTCTGACGGAACAGCACATCTTTTTGGTACTGTTCAAAATTCTACCAACAACGCTCAGAAATTCGTTGTGGATCTTTGGTTCCAAAATAAAGCTGACTGGACTACATGGTCAGGTCTTGGACGCAACTATAAGAATGATCTCGGATTGCCATGTGCAACTGGTGCTCATACTAACTGGAATTACTATGAATTGGTTGGTGGCTTGTCTACTTTGACCGGAGCTGGTTCTATGGC
>JAYTOA010000061.1:0-6105 GCA_043748015.1 Flavobacteriales bacterium | reverse complement strand
CACCGCAGGGCTATAGACAAATCCCTGTTTGACGACTGATTTCAAAAAAGAAAAGGAGGGAATTTAGCTTGGCAAATCGGTGCCGGACTTTTTTGAAAGCAGGAGGAGTTGGGATTTGTCAGCCCGCAGGTGGCATGGATTTCAAGTATTTTCTCTACAGCCTTGAATTTTTTGGTTCTTTTTTTCTCAAGAAAAAAAGAACGTAAAGTAGTTCAATCACTTAAACAGAGAGGGCTTTTCGAAGTAACCCGTTAATCCGATGATTTGATATGGAAAACACAAAAAAAAACACCGTTTGGCTTACCGTACTGGTGGCATCGCTGGGATATTTTGTCGATATCTACGATCTGCAATTGTTCAACATTGTGAGCAAACAGAGTATCGCAGCACTCGGAATTACCGATCAAACAATCATCGACAAATACGATTATACTTTGTTCCTATGGCAGATGTCAGGTATGTTGGTTGGTGGAATCTTCTGGGGTGTAATAGGTGATACGAAAGGAAGAAGAAATATATTATTTGGTTCAATACTGATATACTCACTCGCCAATATTGCGAACGCGTTCGTGCTTGATATGACACAATACACCATTGTCCGATTCATTGCCGGACTTGGTCTTGCAGGTGAACTGGGTGCCGCCATTACGCTGGTGAGTGAAGTAATGCATAAGGAGAAACGAGGCTACGGAACAATGATCATTGTGACGATGGGCGCACTTGGAGCAGTTGCCGCGGCACTCATCAGTCAGTTGCAACTACAATGGTTCGGTCTTCAAAACTGGCAAGTGATGTATATCATTGGTGGAACACTTGGCTTGCTTTTGCTCTTGTTGCGTATGGGAACATTCGAGAGTGGCATGTTCGACGCAATGAAAAAAACCAAGGTATCGAAAGGCAATTTTTTCATGTTGCTCAATCAGGCGCAACGTCTCAAACGATATATAGCTTGCATACTAATTGGACTACCTGTGTGGTATTGTGTTGGGGTGCTCATCAAATTTTCCGAAAAGTTCGCGGTAACAAATCACGTGCAAGGCGAGCCTGTGAAAGTGGGTTTTGCTATCATGTTTGCGTATATCGGTTTGTCTGCCGGTGATCTTTTGAGTGGCTTGCTCAGTCAACTTTTCCGCAGCAGAAAAAAAATTGTATTGTTTTATCTCCTCAGCTCAATCTCAGTTACGCTCGTCTTTCTATATGTACAACACATGAGCACGACAATGTTTTATGTCATGTGCTTTCTGATTGGAACGGCAACCGGCTATTGGGCGTTGTTTGTTACTATGGCATCTGAATCATTCGGCACAAACATCAGAGCAACGGTTACTACAACAGTTCCCAACTTCGTTCGCGGTGCAGTTGTTCCCATCACACTTGGATTTAAAGCACTCGAACCAATAATCGGCAATACATCCTCTGCCCTATTGATCGGTGTGATTTGTATTTCACTTGGAATCATTTCACTCCGCTTCATTCCTGAAACTTTTGGAAAAGATCTCAATTACACAGAAGTCTGAATACATATTCAATCCAACAGCTTTCTATGTAATAGGATAAAGTTTGTTGGGTCGATAAATCCCGTTGTGTCACTGCTATATCCGGCACCCAAGTCCATGCCCGGAACTTTTCTAATCTCAAAATGCAAGTGTGCCAAATATTTACCTTCAGCACTTCCTATTGTACCAATGGGTTGACCCTTCACCACCCAATCTCCTTTTTTAACCAGCATGTTATCCATGTGAGCATAGAGGCATTCGACTTGTTCAATGCTTGAATCCAATTTCCAAACACAAGCTTGTCGCATCACTTTTCCCCAACCTCCAAAAAATTGAATGGATTGTGTTATGAATCCATGCGATACGGCATAGATAGTATCTCCAAAATCCGTATTTCCGCCTCGCACTCCATTCCAGTCATCCCCGAGGTGATTGTTCTTTTTAAACGGTTGAGCGTTGTAATATCCCTTCGCATCCGGTTTTCCAACAGGAAAATCAAAACCACTCGCATAATAGTCCGGATGCGTGTTGAACATTTCCATTAACGAATCCAGGTAAGTCCCTTCGTTAATCTGTAATGACTTTTCTGAAATAGCAATATTGTTCTGCGAGGCCCCATCATGACACCCTGCAAAGAAAATTGCTATTGGTAAAATAATGGTGCATTTCAACACTTGAAATGTCATATGGCTCCTTCTTTGCAAATACATTCGCGCGGATTAAATTTTTTATAGAAATGCAAAAGGTAATAATTATTGTTTTGATGCAGTTTTTCTGCCTTGGAATGAATGCTCAAAACGTAAAATGGCAGCAACGCGCTGATTACAAAATCGATGTAGAACTCAATCATGAGACGCATCAATACCAAGGAAAAGAAGTAATCAGCTACATCAACAATTCTGCTGACGCACTCAACAAGATCTTTTTTCACCTCTACAACAATGCGTTTCAACCCGGCAGTGCTATGGATGTACGATCTCGCACAATCACCGATCCCGATCCACGAGTTGGCGATCGCATTGTTAATCTCACACCATCAGAACAAGGTTATCTCCACGTGACGTCCCTTAAACTCGATGGGCGTCCATTGCGCTTTACCGAAAACGAAACCATCCTAGAAGTGATACTCGACAAAGCTATTACTCCCGGAACTCGTGTTGTTCTGGAGCTTGAATTCAATGCACAATCGCCTCTACAGGTGAGACGTTCAGGAAGGGACAACGCAGAGGGCATCGACTTCAGCATGAGTCAATGGTATCCAAAACTGTGCGAGTACGACCAACAAGGATGGCACGCCAATCCATATATCGGACGTGAGTTTTATGGGGTTTGGGGCGACTTTGAAGTGAACATCACCATGAACAAAAGTTATATCATAGGTGCTACCGGAGTGCTTCAGAATCCTTTGGAAATAGGATGTGGCTATGCTGATGATGAATCAAAAGTGAAACAACCTTTTGGGAAAAATCTCACCTGGAAATTCAAAGCACAAAATGTTCATGACTTTGTGTGGGCAGCCGATCCCGATTATGTACATGACAAATTACAGATGCCCGATGGTCCAATGCTCCATTTTTTCTATCAGAAAAATTCGGAGTTTGTTCAATCCTGGAAGGACTTTCAACCTTTGATGTCAAAAGCGTTTGACTTCCTGAGCAAAAATTTCGGTAGATATCCCTATCCACAATACAGTATTATTCAGGGTGGTGATGGCGGAATGGAATATCCTATGGCCACACTTGTAACAGGCAATCGGAAAATGCCGAGTCTCACAGGTGTTTCAGTACATGAAGCTGCTCACTCGTGGTATCAGGGAGTTTTGGGAATCAATGAAAGTTTATACTATTGGATGGATGAAGGTTTCACCAGTTTTGCAGCGCAAGAGACAATGGATTATTTGTTCAAATCAGGCTTGCCTTCAGGTCATAAAGCAGCATACAATGGTTACTTTGAAATAGTCGCAGCGAAAAAAGAAGAGGCTCTTTCGACACATGCTGATCATTTCATTACCAACGACGCGTATGGAACAGCCGCATATAACAAAGGAGAAGTTTTTCTCGCACAGCTTGAATATATCATTGGCCCATTCAACTTCAGAACAGGCATGTTGAATTACTTCAACACATACAAATTCAAACATCCCGATGCATACGATTTCATAAGAGTGATGGAAAAACAGAGTGGCACTGAGCTCGACTGGTATATTGAGTATTTTGTGAACACCACAAGAACCATCGACTATAGTATTTCAAGTGTGCTTGCCGAAACAAACAACACCAAAGTAACCATCATTCGCAAAGGTGATATGCCAATGCCGATCGATCTCGAGGTAAAGTATAAGGATGGTACATTAGAAACGTTTGTGCTTTCGCTCGACATCATGCGCGGTGCAAAACCTGCTGACGGCTACAAAGGCAAATGGACAATTATGCCCGACTGGAAATGGGTTGATCCTTCCTACACTGTTGACATCGCCAAACCTTCTTCCGAAATTTTGAGTATAACAATCGATCCATCTAATTTGCTCGCCGATGTCGACCGCAAGAACAACAAATTGGTGTTGGATGAGGCTGTAAAATTTTTACTTGACAACAGATAATCGGAATTGACAAAGTCGCTAAAAAGAGCATCAATACTCAATCTGTGTGGATCGTCTGTGACGTGAGTATATCTAACTGAAGTGAGTTGACTCTCCGACACGGGTTTTTCAGCCCGTGCTTACACCTTGGTAAGGCTTTTGGCAAAGAATATTCAAATAACTTTTTCGGATTAACGGGTTACTTCGCACGGCCCTCTCTGTTTAAGTGAATGAACTACTTTACGTTCTTTTTTTCATGAAAAAAAAAGAACCAAAAAATTCAAGGCTGTAGAGAAAATACTTGAAATCGATGCCACCTGCGGGCTGACAAATCCAAACTCCTCCTTCTTTCAAAAAAGTCCGGCACCGATTTGCAATGCTAAATTCCCTCCTTTTCTTTTTTGAAATCAGTCGTCAAACAGGGATTTGTCTATAGCCCTGCGGTGTCAGGATTTCTACGTATGTTCTCTAAGGCCGATCCCCAACGTTTGATGGTGCTACTACAAGATTGAACATTCATTGAATGTAGAATTCTAAAGTGCAAAATCATTTGGAATGAATATCCCCTAAGCATCACTCTTAACTTATACAAACAAATACAGGCCAATGCGAAGTAACACGTTAATCCGATTTTGGTTTAAGCATTGGATAATTTAAATGCATCATGCAAGATGGAATTTGAATTTTTAGTTGGATGAAATTGGTTTAATTGATTAACGTTTTAGACCGCATTGCCACAAACAATGACACTAAGAATTTCGCTCAAAGCGCACAAGAAATTTTTGATAAAATTGAACTCCTTTTGCTTCTGCACAAATCGGTTTAGAGCGCATAATGTGAAACTACAAAGCCGATCAATAGAATGACTAAATTCAAACAACGAATACAACTTTGTTGCCTTTGTGCGAAATTTCTTTCGTGAACTTTGTGTTCTCAAGGCCCTGCGCCTTAAAACGTTAAGCCGAAATATGGTTTGGACATAGCCTATTTGAAATCATCAAAATGACCTTATTCACTAGCGGATTTAGCACAGCCAATAAATTTCAGGGGGGGCAAAACACTTACATGAGTTATCGATGACTATGGCCTGATTCCTCAATGTCGTGAGGTCAGTGTCACTTTCAATTGGCTGTTTGCTTTCTTCTTCCTTCGAGGATCTTGAGGAATGAGCGCATGCGAATTTCATCCATCGTAAGTCCTGTTGCCAAAACTTCTTCCATGGAAATCGCTCCGCAATTCATAGCGCGTAAAAAATAGTTGAGTAAGCCCTGTCCCGTTGCTGCGTCGTCAAACACATCATCAGTCAGTGTTGCACGAGCAGCTTTTTCTACAAATGCTTTTAGTCGTTTCGCTGCATCTTCATAGCTTTCTAAGAAGAATGAATATACCGCTGCGTATCTCATTGGAAACTGTGCTGGATTCAAATCCCATCCCTGGTAAAGTCCTTTCCACAATGAATACCGCGTATGATCAAATGCTTTTTTCCAACTGCGGTGAATCACCATTTTGTTCTCGGCAATTTGTTCAGCCGTGAGATTGTCTCCACGATTCGGTCCGATAGGCATCACGTTCGTAGCTCCGTCTGATAACCAGATTCCTGTTGCTCCCAACGATACTTTCATGAAGTGATGCGCGAAGTCACACACAGCGTGACCCATGTCCTGATACTTCGCAGTGATATTACATGCTGCGGTGTAATCATATGTTCCAAATGCTGTGGCGATCATCCTCCCTTTTGAAGCCTTCACAAAAGAGCGCAATGGATTCACTCCATCTTTGTCAATCACTGCTTGAGTTGTTTCCACCATCATCTCCATTTTTAGTGTGCCTTTAGCAATGGATGTGTTTGCTTCAATTACATCAAACATTTTTGCCAACGCTGCAACCTGCTCCGGAATGGAAACTTTCGGCAGCATTACCACAAAATTGTTGGGCAATTTTCCGCCTGTTTCATTCGCCAGTGTTGTAAGGAAAATATCCAGTGTGCGTGTTCCACGTTCTTTTAAATCTTCGGTAAATGGCTTGATGCGA
>JAYTOA010000060.1:0-7164 GCA_043748015.1 Flavobacteriales bacterium | reverse complement strand
TTGAATTGCAAAGTTTCATTTTGTAGATCAATAACTTTTTGTGCAAGCAAATCCGCCTCAGATGTATCGGGCTGTTTCTTCAAAAGTGAATGAATACGTTTGCGAAGTTTCCATCGCATCATAAAGAATGCAATGAACAATATGAGTATGACCAAACCCGCTGCTGCCAGTCCTTCCAGGTAAAGCAAGTTGGTGTCACCAAGGCTCTTCTTTTGATTAGACATTTCCCTTTCCAAGGCAGTTACTTTACTATTCATTGAATCTGTAAGTGCGATTCCAATCTTTTCTGAAGAAAGAACTTTCATTTCAGCAACTGCCCACAATTTTTTCATCGAAACATTGGCTGAAGCAATATCACCGGCCTCTTCAAACTCCTGCATAGCATAGGTATGCGCTCTTACTGCAAACTCATCGTCCATTGGCATCTCTCCAATGGCTGACTGAAATTTGCGCAGAGCTGTTAACGACATGTCATTCATTTGAATTCCTACATAGTAAAAATGCTTTTCCAACTCGACCAGCGGTTTGTAAAAACTGCCGTTGATTGAATCGGCTGACAAGCTATCCAATTTCGATAGGTTCACTTTGAACGCTTTTGAATCCAAAGAGTCGGCAAGTGAATACATTGCTTTCAATTCAGTTTCTCTCTCATTGAATGCAACTTTTGCCAAAGAACGAAATTCTTCCCGTTTGGAAAAATTCTCCTGACTTAAAACAATCATGACTGAGCACAAAAACAACATTGTGCTAAATAGCTTTTTCATTTCTTTTCCTCGATTAATTTCTTGATAAACTCAAATTGTGTATCTACTTCTTTCGCAAGATCTGAATCAATAAATTCAACATGATAATCCGGCTCAATGGCATTTTTTTCGTAGCGAAAGGTATCGTCGTAATTGTATCTGATTGTAGCAATCGTCACTTTCAATTGTGTATTCGGAAGCGTGTAATGTGCCGGATTTCCCCAGGTACCGGATGTAGGGCCAAGGCATTGCTCACCTATAATCAATCCTCGATGACGCGTTTTGAAGGCATTGGTAAAATCAACTCCAGCTGATGCGGTTAAGCCATTGATCATCAGAAAACAATTTCCTTTATAAATGTTTGAAGCCTTTTGCACCTTTGGCTTCTTGAAATATACGGTATCCTGTTCGCCCATCGGCAATGATGAAAAATACTTGTAGCTCTGAACGTCTTCGTTGTTCTTGTAAAAAATGCCGACGATGAATTGAACAAAACTCTTATGAAAAACCTTATTGCGATTCAAAGCAAGCTCACTGTTTTTTCCGATCACATTGCTAGGCGTATTGTAACCTTTTTCATCCAGAAATGAATACAGGTATTCCACCCATGCGCTACTACCACCGCCATTTCCTCTGATGTCGATAACGAAATTGTCAATTCCGGCCTTGTTCACTTGCTTAAAATATCTTCGGATTTTACGCGCATAGACGTTGCCCTTGTTAGGTGCAAATGTTCCGATCTGAAGTGTGGCGATGGAACCTTCATTCTCAATCTTCAATTTCGGTATCCAAGACGAATCATTCTTCTCCTTATCGCGGCGCAACTTGTCGAACTCCTTTCTCTTATAACCGGGTACGTCCAATACTGTTATTTCTTCAGATCCCGGCTTCCTGAATTGATAAATATTGTGATCAGTGTAGGCATTGCAAACTCCTGCAATGACAGGAATCAAAGCAGTTGCGATGGTTTTTCTGGATCCTTCCGAACTGCCTTCTACACATGCATAGTCCAAGGCATGCGCATAAATATCCATCACATCCATCCCATTGATGTAAAGCAAACGCGAACCTTTTGGTATGCCCGCAGTCCAATAACCTGAAACCACGACATCGAATTTTTCTCCTCCATCCATTCTCGAAATGGGTTTCAAGCTCAATGGCACATATCTACCCGAATCCAACAATTGCATATTCTGCAACTGACTATAATCTACTGTTGTGTGTGAATCTTTCATTGCATTGATGCATCGGGCAAGATTCGCAGTGAAATCTCTTAGCACAGTGAGCGAGTCCAGCGCATTTTTCTCTTGCAAAAAAGCAGCTTCAAAAGTCTTCATTCCGCAGAATGCAGCCGGATCCGGATGACTCAACAGAATAGCCTCACGGAGAGAATCCAGATCGGCAAGCAACGCACTTTTTTTGAATAAGCTATCTGCTCTCACTTGCGAGATGCCTGCGAAAACGTTTAATGTAAAAAGCAACGATAAAAATATTCTGACCACCATTTTCCTCTTCAATCCTGATTGTGTTTCTTCACCATGGTAAGTATCGTCGCTAGCGCCACCGTTTCACCCGTTTCATCATATACATCCACAAGAAATTTTACAATTCCCTTGGCTATGTCTTCAGGAGTTTTTTTCTCCTGACTGGTTTTTTCTTTCACCGTAAATCGAACACCCAATGTCATCCCGGGATAGACCGGTTTGGTGAAACGCGCATCTTCTAAACCGTAGTTCAGCAGAACCGGCCCCTTTTTCGGATCCACAAAAAGACCGGCGGCTTTGGACAAAACAAAATATCCGTGGGCAACTCTTTTTTCGAAAATGGTTCCTTCCAGAGATGTTGCATCCATGTGTGCGTAAAAATTGTCGCCACTCACATTGGCAAAATTCACAATGTCAGCATCTGTGACGGTGTGTTTATGAGTGAAAACTGTGTCGCCTATTTGTAGTTCTTCAAAATGTTGTCTGAACAAATGCGGATTTGCTTCCACTTGCTTTCCTCCGTATTGGTAAACATTGGTGATGGCACTTATCGTGGTGGGAGAACCTTGAATGGCTGTGCGCTGCATGTAGTGCAACACTCCACGCACGCCACCCATTTCTTCTCCACCACCGGCGCGACCGGGACCACCATGCACAAGCATTGGCATTGGCGAACCATGCCCGGTGCTTTCAACAGCGCTCTCACGATTCAATACCAGAATGCGACCATGATGAGAAGCAGCGCCAAGAACAAAATCTCGAGCTATGCGATCATCGGCTGTCGCAATGCTGCATACCAATGAGCCTTTACCGAGCTTTGTCAGTGCAATGGCGTCATCGAGATGATCGTAAGGCATCAAAGTAGTGATGGGACCAAATGCTTCTACTTCATGAGAAGCAAGATTTTTGAATGGTTTTTTATTCAATAAAAGAACCGGAGAAAGAAAAGCGCCTTTGCTGAATTCGGCATCCACAAGGTCAACCTTCGAAGGATCGCCAAAAACGATTTCCGAATCCACCTTCAACAATTCCAGTTTTTCCAGCACTTCTCTGCGCTGTGACATTCCGGCCAACGAACCCATTCGTACAGTTTCATTTCTCGGATTGCCGATGACCACTTTGCCGAATGCTTTTCCAAGCGCAATCTGCACGTCTTCAATCATATTCGACGGAACCAAAACGCGTCTGATCGCTGTGCATTTCTGTCCGCATTTCACCGTTACTTCTTTGCGAACCTCTTTGATGAATATATCGAACTCTTCCGTTCCGGGAACTGCGTCTTCGCCAAGCACCGCGGCATTCAGCGAATCGGCTTCCATCGTAAAATGAACAGCTTCATCCACTATTTTCGGATGGCGTTTCAGCATTTTTCCCGTTGAAGCACTACCCGTGAAAGTGACAATATCCTGAGATGTTACATGATCCAAAACACCTTCGGCACTGCCACAAATGAGCTGCAGCGAGCCCATAGGCAAAATACCGGAAGCAACAATATCCTTCACTACTGCTTCAGTTAAATAAGAAGTGATCGTCGCAGGTTTTACAACTGCGGGAACACCCGCCAAAAGATTCACAGCAATTTTTTCAAGCATTCCCCAAACAGGAAAATTGAAAGCATTGATGTGAAGCGCAACGCCTTCACGAGGTACCATGATGTGATGCCCGATAAAGGTTCCTTGCTTAGAAAGCTTAGCCATATCACCGTCCACATAAAAACGCTCATCGGGAAACTGGCGACGTAATGAAGAGTAGGCAAATAGATTCCCTATTCCTCCGTCAATATCGATCCATGAATCAATTTTTGTTGCACCAGTGAGATAACTAACTTCATAGTATGACCCTTTTCGCTCAGAGAGATAAAAAGCCAACGCTTTGAGCATCCTTCCACGTTCATGAAATGTCATTTTGCGAAGTGCGGGACCGCCGGTATTGCGACCATATTGAAGCATATCTCCAAAGTCAATTCCTTCAGAACTCGCAGTTACTATCAATTCACCATTGACAGCATTGAACAAGTCCTTGCCGCTTCCGCTCCCTGTGACCCATTCACCCTGTATATAATTCTGTAATTTCATTCTCGAAGCGATTTTGTTGAGGCGCGAATTTGGGTGCAAAAAAGCGATTTTCCCTCATGCCATTTGAGCGTTTACCAACAATTCACAAAGTGACTTGAAACGATAATGGTCTCTCGAAATCGTCAAAGCAAGAAGAATATTTTAAAGATTCCGTTGGGTCAAAATCTCAGCTGAATGTCGCGACTGCTATTCATGCGCAACAACAAACCTCTCGGTCAGCAGCAATTTCCCGTCTACGAGTAGCGAAGCGTGATAAATACCCGGCGCAAAATGTTCCACGCTTATACTCCTCTTCAACTTCGCATTTGAAATAATTTTGCCGTATTCGTCAGTGATGACGAGCATTCCATTAGCGAGAAGGTTCTCCGGAACTACAAAATTCAACATGTGCTTTGCAGGATTTGGATAGCATTGAAATTCGCCAATCTCTTCCTTCTGAACGCCTACAATTGTCTCAAAGCGAATATCATCAATTGAAATCCATGTATCCCAACTTCCACCGAACAATCCGTTGTGATAGCCAGAAGTGACAACAATATGAACTCCATCAAATAAAATGGGTGTATTTGGTAAAGCAAGATAACGCAATTGCCATTCAGACATTGTTTCGAAAATGGAATCCACTTTTGTATAAACCACATTTCCCGACAACAACAATTCCACAGCAACCGACACCTGATCTGACTCGTCAACTTCAGGGATATTTGTCTTGACCTTGTATCTCAGATGTGTAGCAACTGTATCCGCCAGAAAAGACACCATTGCGGTTTGTGGCACTCCTCCCTCGAAGCCGGGTAACACGGTAACACGCATTGCAAGGACACCTTCCGCTGACATTGAATCTTGCAAGACTGACTCAATTAATTGTCCGTTAGGTGTTTCCCAATATTGCGGTTCCAGTGTCCAGCTGTTGTAGTAATCCCAAATTTCGAAGTTACCATTTGGAACTTCCTGCGCTACAGTGGCGAAACTGATGAGGCAAGAAATAGAAAGCAGAATTGACTTCATCTTAAGTCGTATTACGGCGCACATACTTTGATACAAGCAAAGCACCAGTCCTCCCAAATATAATCACTGGACAGCTTGAATCATACAAACATGATAAAAGTCAATCTAAATGGAAATGTGACAAAGAAGCAGAAGTTCTTCATCCATTATGTTTTTATTACCGGCAATCAAAACTATTCACTCCACTAAAAAATAATTTTCCCCAACAAGAAAATGAATTTCTTCCTCAACAATCATTTTTCTGTGAATATGGCACTTTAAGTTTAGTGCATCCATAAAATTATTACATCCGACAAAGTCCTATTGACAGACACTTGAATAGATTTTACATCAATAAAAAATAAAAACGAAACCTTTATAAAAGAATAGCAGTTAAAAGGTCATCATCCAATTATTCAACACTTAAATAAGCACGCGAACGATATGGCCGGTAAAGTAAAAACGAATTTGAACGGGACGAGTATTGAGAAATTCATTATGATGTCCGAAGCATATATCAAATCACTCATGAAGCCCGTTTTCGAAGATGTTACACCAACAATAGTTGATATTTCACCGAAGTTGGAGAAATTGAAATCGTTGCAAGCTGAAGTTAAAGAAGGGTCGCACAAAGCGGTGGCGATGAGAAATATACTCCGCAAGGAAATCAACTCAGATCTTCGACGTATGTGTGAGTGGGTGAATATTCACGCACATGGCAATATTGAAATGTTGAATCAATGCGCATTCGAAAAAGTAAAAGCAAGAAGCGCATCACCGATACCGGCGGGAATCAGGAAACTGATGGTCTACCGAAGCAATGAAACAGGCAAGGCGCTGGTATCATGGAAAGGAAACGGTGCGAAATTTTATCGCACACAGATGACAGTGAATCCGAATATACCGGATGAATGGAAAGACGTAGCGACGGTTACATCCAATCGTTGCGAGCTGGCCGGCCTACCGGTAGGCATGTTCTGCTACTTCCGCGTACAAGGCGTAAATGCCACAGGCGCCGGTGAGTACAGCGAAGTATATATGTATATGGCATCGTAATTTATCCACCCTAGGATTAATATCTGTAGACAACACAACTATCCACCCTATTGTGAAAAGCCCTCCACCCTTGTGAGGGTTTTTTCGTTTTCTGTCGTCTTTGGCAATTTCGTTTCTCACAGAACTATAAAGAAGGAATTTCGGAAAGCACAGAAATAGACGAATGAACTTTTGATCTACACTTTTTTATCACGGAGAAATGGCGAATTCAAATTGGTCAGGAAGAAATTTAAAACCCAGATTTTGAATATTGAATATTGAATCGTGGAATTTTTTCATCACGGAGGATTAGAGGAATGGAGAAATGTAGAAATCGAATTGATCCGGAAAAAACTTAGAACACAGATTTTGAATCTTGACTATTGAATTTCTCTAACACAGAGAATTGGAGGAATGGAGGAATCGAATTGATCCGTAAAAAACTTAGAACACAGATTTTGAATCTTGACTATTGAATTTCTCTAACACAGAGAATTGGAGGAATGGAGGAATGGAGTTTTGTCAGGAAACAACCGCAAGCAGTTTTTGAATATTGAATCATTGAATTTCCTGATTCGTGTGAGGTGAGATGAAAAACCCGTATAAAACAAGAGGTCGCCCGCTGGCGACCTCATGTCACTAAACCTTTAACCAAAACCTACCTAGTAATAGATAGGATTCTGTTGCAAATGTATATTCATAATTTGACTAAAAAACAATTTTGTTGAAAAAACCAACTATATTTTTTCATAACTAACTCACCACTCTTAATTCGATGTCGAGTGCTTTTTTACTCCTGTTCATGGAATTTTCCGAATCAATATGCAACTTTTGGTCACG
>JAYTOA010000059.1:0-58391 GCA_043748015.1 Flavobacteriales bacterium | reverse complement strand
CTTCTCCTTAAGTTCAATTCTCAATTGCCTAATGGTCTTATTTGTGTCGAACATGTCCTTATGGCAAATAACACTCGAGTGGACAGATGATTTGTGCACCAATAGATAAGGTGACGCGAGTACGTCGCAGAAATTAAATTTGGATGTAAGTAACACTTTAGAACCTGCGGGTAGGAAAACTGTTTCTACTGCAAAATCACTTAGATATGTTTGAATCTCCAAAACCTTTGCCTGCCTGCTGTATGTGGGTAATAATTGCGAATCAAAATAGACAAAAAAATTCATGTGTGAAGGGACCTTAGCGAGAATGTGGTTCAACCGATGTAAGCATTGACCACAGCTAACATCACCGATTACAATCAAAATAGAATTATTGGGTACAGTGTCAACTACACCCGTTGTGTTTTCAAAAGTAATTATTTGACCGATACTACACGAATAAAGGAATAAAGGTAAAATCAAAATCAAGAAATTCTTCATTCCCGATTGAAATTAAAAACATGAAGATGAATGTAGGTATATTTTTGATTATCTATTTCAACTGATGATTTATTCCAAGGCAATGTCCCACTACCTGCTATTGAATAATAAAGTCGGTTCTCTTGTATGTTTCCTGAGGCCGATTGATTAAACACTTCATAATTTTCTCGCTGTTTTCCTCTTGAGAAAAGACTGTCGATATTCGCAGTTCTCGAAGAAATCATTTTCAAGTGATTACCGCTTGTTACTGAAAACAGTGTCTCACGGATGACTGATGTGGTATAGTTGCTTGTCACCAAGATGAGTGTATCATTTACGAATTGAACTGATAGATTTTTCGAAGCGGTGTCTTCTAAAATTGAGGATCCGAATTCAAAAATACCCTTCTCTCTTAACTGACGGTATTTCGGTAAATCCTTCACAGTATTTACATCAACCCAAGTATTTGAATCAAAACAAATACTATCTTCTATTAGCAGATTATGATCATATAGAAATAGCATTGGTTTAGATACACTTAACCAAAGAATATTTTCCTCAGAACAGTCAACAAGTCTATTGGGATTGAAATGTGTGAATTGAATAAAATCAGATGGTGGGTGAATAACTGAAGTCATTTGGTCATTTTTCACCAGAGCAATACCCGTATTGTGCTTAGCTGACAATCCATTGTAGTAATTCGCCACAATTGAATAACCATTGAAAGGGAAAACATAATTGTAATCATTGTCCCTTTTTTTAACATCAATAATCTTATCTTCAAGGGTGCTGATTATAAGGAAAAGGTTATCAAGCCGGATCAAAATTTGTTTGCCGCCACTTTTTGGCAAAATAGCGATTGAACCTTGCCTGGTTCTTGAGTCGACTCTTGTTTTTTTGTCGTATCTAATTTCATGAATTTTCGAAGTTCCATCTTTTGTTGAAATTTCAAGAAAGTGAATCTTTCTTTCGTCATGTTGAACATCAAGAAAGATGTATGCAACTCTTCGATTGCCATCTACGGCTACCTCCATAGGAAGATCACAATTCAAATGAAACATAGAAGTTTCAACAGGAACAATCCAGGTGGTGTCATATGTGAAATAGGAATTCTCAATTTGCGTTATGGCCGTTTGACTCACGACAATAAACAAAAAGAAACACAATGACTTCTGCCATTGTGTTTCAAAATTTAAACGAATCCAATTATTCATCTTCTCTATCTACATTAATATTTCCGTTGCCCTCACTGTTGCATAGCCAAGTAACAGTGTATACACGCAAAGTAACTTCGCCATCCACTTTTATTCTAATTTGATGATTCCCATTGAAATTTTTGCGATCAATTTCATCCTCAGCATATTGAAGAAGCTCCTTAACCGCAGCCTCGTCATTGGAATCTGGTATCATCATACTTGGTGGCCTACAAGAAATTAGACCAGGATTCTGACAAAGACCAACCCAACCCATTTGTCCACTATTGGCATTTTGTCCTTGGTTCCAACTCACTTCCTTATAGCCAAACAAGCCCTTATCAGTTTTAGTAACACTAATGATTCCGTAGGCCTGTGCGTTTAAGCTGAAACCTAATGCGAGAATAAAAATACTCAAATTTTTCATAAATAGTAACGTTTTGATTTGCCTACTCTATTAATGGTTTTCGGCTTACCCAATTCAAACATAGCCCAAATTTCCATAAAACAACATAAATGTTGTTTTTTTTCAAATCAAATCTCTGTCCCTTGGCCGCCGAGTGCAAAAGATATCAAACAAAAGACTCTTAACTCAAGTAGGACTAAGACTACGGGAGGTTCGTAAGTCGAAAAATCTAACTCAGGAAGATTTGGCCTTTCTATGTGACAATCATGGAACCCAAATTGGACGTATTGAGCGAGGCGAATTAAATGTCACAATCTCCACTCTAAATCTACTTCTGGAAAAACTGGATGTTACGTGGTTAGAATTTTTTAATTCCTCGAAATTTCTAGCATCGAACACTTAAACGGATTGCCCATCTATTTCTTGGCCAAAATCGAGCGTGGGCTAGATAAGATTATTTATCCACTGTCAATCGCGCTTCACCTCAATTCAAAAATCACGAATACCCGACACTCGAACGCAATCACCGAATCATCAAATCTCCAAATCACCATATCTCCAAATAAAAAAAAGTCGCCCCGAAGGACGACTTTTTCAATATTATCTAAAGAAGTTTACGCAGTAACTTCCGCAGCTACTTTTGCCTTTTCGAGTTTATCTTTTTTACCCAACATGTTGCGCATATCCACAACAATTGGTGTTGCAATGAAGAGTGTTGAATAAACACCCGATACAACTCCTACAAGCATTGCGAAACAGAATCCTTTAATATCATCTGATCCAAGAAGGAACATCGCAAGCAAGGTGATCAATACTGTCATAGACGTGTTGATCGATCTTCCCATCGTGCTGTTCAAGGCATCGTTGATGGTCTGCTCCATTGGTGCATTCTTACGAACTTTCAAGTATTCACGAATACGGTCAAAGATTACTACGGTATCGTTGATGGAGAATCCAATTACCGTCAGGATTGCTCCAATGAAATTCTGATTCACCTCCAGCGAGAAAGGAACAATGCCATTGAACAATGTGAATGCTGCAATTACTACCAATGCATCATGCACAAGTGCCACAGAAGCTCCAAGTGCAAAGTCCATCTTTCTGAATCGAAGCAAGATGTAAGCACCCACAAGAATCAGAGACAAGATACCCGCCCAAATGGCTTGCTTTCTAAAGTCATCGCTCATTGTTGGATCCACTTTGTAAGATGATCCAACTGTAAATGGTGTTCCCAATTTAGAAAACGCCTCCGACAATTTTTCACTCACCATGTTCTCTACGTTCTCATTCTCAGAGTCGATGAGATAGTTGGTAGTTACTTTAAAGTCCATGTTTCCTGAACCAATACTTTGCACAAGCACAGATGATGGCGTGCCATTCTCCTCAACAAGTGAAGAAGTCAAAGCAGCACGTACCGCATCCGGGTCAACTGTCTGAACGAAAGTTACACGTGCAGAAGTTCCTCCCGCAAAATCAACACCCATATTGAAGCCACGTACAACCCAAGAGGTGATACCTGCAACAATGATGATGGTAGAAATCACATAAAATATTTTGCGCTTACCCACAAAGTCATAGTTCATTTTAGTAAACCAGTTCTTAGTGATGTTGCTGTAGAAAGTGATCGGCTTCTTGCTTTCCAGTCTCCTGTAGAGGATCAAACGCGAAATGATGAAAGCCGTGAATAGCGTAGTGAAGATACCGATGATCAACGTTGTCGCAAATCCTTTGATAGGACCTGTTCCAACAACAAAGAGGATGATACCGGTAATAAGTGTCGTTGCGTTACCATCGAGGATCGCGCTGAGTGCCTTGAGGAAGCCTTCCTGCAATGCAGCTGACATTCCTTTACCAAGTCGCAATTCTTCCTTCACACGCTCATAGATAAGTACGTTCGCATCGACGGCCATACCCATGGTGAGTACGATACCCGCGATACCAGGTAATGTCAATGATCCTCCGAATGATACCAAGGCACCAATCATGAAGAAAAGGTTGGCAATCAATGCGATGTTGGCAGCGATACCGGCCCATGCGTAATAGAATACCATGTAAATCATGATCAATCCGAAAGCGATCAGGAACGACCACAAACCGGCTTTGATATTCTCTTCTCCGACTGATGGTCCTACTGTAACCTCGTCGATGATCTTTGCCGGTGCAGGAAGTGATCCTGCTTTTAGCAATCCCGCCAAATCTTTTGCCTCTTGCTCAATCTTATTCGTTTCAGTTGCATCGCCGCGACCAAATTGAATAACTGAACTACCGTTTGGAATTTCGCCATTAACACTTGGTGCAGAATAAACGAGGTTGTCCATGACGATAGCAATTGCGCGCTTATTGTCAGCGGCATTCTTTCTCGTCATCTCACGCCAGATGGCAGAACCCTCGGTGTCCATCGTCATGCTCACTTCTACTTCTCCGGTGATCATGTTGAAATCCTGACGGGCATCGGTGATAGAACCACCATCCAATTCAGCTTTTCCGCGAAGACTCTTGTCTTTGATGCCATAAAGAGCAACAACATTCTTTTCCGCCTTAGCGCCCCATAAAAGTATTAGGTCCGGAGGCAGAATTTGTTTTGTCTCATCCATATTCAGGTATCGGTTGATCTCTGAAGTATCACTTACCTGAGCGTAACCAACAACTGCTGAACCCGCTTGTGGATTCAATGAAAGTTTGCGCAATGGATATTTTCTGCTCAACTCTTGCTCGCTGAGAAGGCTGTCCGGTCTCACCGTTTTGTCTTCATAAACAAGTTTGATAGAATCAATTTGCGTAGTTGTGAGCAAAGTATCTTGCAACAAAGCATTCATTGTTGAATCTTTCACTGCACGGTCTGGATCCTGAGAATAAAGATCCGGAGCCAGTTTCTTTCCGATTGATCCATAGACTTCATACATCTTCATGAAGACTTCATCGGTGCGATAGGTATCCCAGAACTCAAGATTTGCAGTTGCCTTCAATGTCTTACGCACGCGCTCGCGATCGTCAACACCAGGAAGTTCAACAATGATTCTTCCGGAAATAGACTGGCGCTGAACGTTGGCCTGCGTAATTCCAAAAGGCTCAATCCTTTTCTTGATGATGTTCTCAGTATTGTTCAATGCATCGTCCGATTCCTTGCGGAGAATTGCGATTACGTCATCGTCAGATGATTTCGCCGGGAATTTTCCTTTGTTCTCCATGGTATCGAAAATGCGCCACATCTCAAGACCTGTCGTGTTGTTGCTTTTCCAAGCATCAGCAAAAAGATCAACATAGGAAGCAGTAGAACTGCGTTGTGCAGCCTTTGCATCAGCGATTGATTTGGTGAAAACAGGATTGTTGTTATTGTCGCTTAGTGCAACAAACAGATCCGGAATGGACACTTCAAGAATTACACTCATTCCACCTTTCAGGTCAAGACCCAGGTTGAGTTCATGTTCTTTGAGGTAAGTATAGCTGTGTCCAAAAACAGGAAGCGCCTCTGCGTCAGAGCTATCGCGAAGTGTTTTTCTGTAGAGCGCTGTGTAAACAGAGTCTCCAACTTCGAAATTCACTCCGGCAGTAGTCAACGAATCACTCGTCAATTGAGCGATTTTGCCTTCATATTTCTGTGCTACAAATCCGAATGACAGTACGTAAATGACTGTCAGTGTAAGAAGGATTACGAAAATCCATAAGAGCGATTTATTCCGCATGAATCAAACTAATAATTGGTAAGTCGGTACTTTTTTTAAGGGCGGCAAATATAAGTAGTCAGCCCATTGAAACCTTTTTGCTGAATAAAGTTTCAACGGTTTAGTGTTAGACTTTCACACATTCGGGATATGTAAACCTCCGGATTGTGAAATTCCACAGGTGGGAAAATGAAATCCTATTCAAAGAAAAAGCACCGCAATCACGCAGTGCTTATCAATATTTTAGATTCCGGATTAAGCCAGTATCCCTTTTTCCTTAGCTCTTTTCATTGCTGTAGCAAGGCCAAGTTTGTTGATGTATTTCATTCCTTTTGGAGTTACGCGCAATTCTACAAAACGCTTCTCTTCCTCCAACCAGAATTTCTTGTATTGCAGGTTCGGATAGAACTTACGTCTGGTTTTATGGTTCGAGTGAGAAACTCTGTTTCCGGTGATCGTTGTCTTTCCGGTTATTTGACATACACGTGCCATGGCAATTCAATTTTTAAAATGGGGTGCAAAGAAAGCACATTTTTATTCATATTCAAGTCTAAGTCGCTAAAATTTCTTTTCTCAGTTCATTTAGTGCAGCATTCGAAGCCATGTCGATGTTCAATTCACGGTTCTTTCCAAACCTGAACAACTTTGACTTCACTCCGCCAGGACCTGCCACAGCAACCCAAACACTGCCAACTGGAATTTCCGCCGTTTCGCCTAAAGGTCCTGCGATACCCGTAGTTGACAACCCGAATTCTGTCCTGAATTTATTTCTAACGGCCATCGCCATTGCTTCTGCTACTTCTCGACTGACTACATTGTGCTTCTCTATCAACACTGAGCTAATTCCTAATTCCTGCTCTTTGATGGCATTGAAATAGGACACAATACTTCCCTTGAAATACTTGCTGCTTCCCGGAACTGTGGTAAGTAGATGCGAAATTTTGCCTCCTGTGCAACTTTCCGCTACCGAGAGTGATGCGCCAATGTTCAGCAATAATTTACCTACAATGCTTTGTAAAGTCTCCTTATCACGACCATAGACATAGTCTCCAATAAGAGCATTCAATTCTTCCTCTTTGGTATTCAACACTTGTTCCTGTTCAGCGCTATCACCTATATAAATAGACATGCGTAGCTTAACAGATCCGGGTGACGGCAGATAAGCCAAAGATATTCCCACCGCACTGAGTGAATTTTCCCAGTCAGCGATGATCTCAGCCATGTTGGATTCACCTATTCCAATGGTCAAAATGGTGCGGTGCATGATCACAGGCCTCTCAAATCGCAACCGCAATTTTTCAAATACTTCATTCTCCATCATAGACTGCATCTCGTATGGCACGCCCGGCATGGCTATATAAACAACTTCGTTGCGCTCAAACCACATCCCACATGCAGTACCACGAAAGTTTTGTATGACAGTGCAAGACGCCGGCAATGCCGCTTGCTGTATGTTAGCTTCCAGCATTGGCAATCCTCGTTCGGAAAAAAATTGTGCAATCCGCGTAGCAGCCTCATCATTCATTACAAGATGTGTCGAGAAATACTCGCATAGCGTGGTTTTCGTGATGTCATCTTTTGTCGGACCAAGTCCCCCTGTGATAACAACTATTGATGACCTTGCACCACTTTCATCCATAGCGCGAATGATTTCCTGACGATTGTCAGAAATGGTGATGGCCCGCTGAACGCGAATGCCCATTGCGCTGAACCGCTCTCCAAGCCACGCAGCATTGGTGTTGATCGTTTGACCAATCAGTAATTCATCACCTATACAAATAATTTCAGCTTGCATTCTTTCCTTTTTCAATTTGGCAAAGCAAGTTTAAAGTATCATTAATGCTATGAAGTTTATCTTTTTCTTTTTATCTTGGCACCGCTTTTTTAACAATCTAAATACTTAATGATGCTGAAATTCTATTGTGCTCTCGTAGCCCTGCTATGTGTAACCCACTCCTATAGCCAAAAAGTGCCTCTCGTTAAACGAGACTATAATCAGGTTCAGAAAATTCCAATTACTCCTTTTGTTAGGGATGATTTCAAGCCTGAAATGACGAAGGACAAAAAGTTCAGACCTCATTTTCCAATCTTGGATATGTCAAGATCAATGACCTTGTGGGAACAAGTAATTGGTTACACAACTTATGACAATCAGACCAACAACTCAATGCAGCAGCGTATTATACTTGACGATCAAGAAAGAGCGTATGCGACATGGACAATGAGCTTTCAGGACAACACTACATGGACAGACCGCGGAACGGGCTACAACAGGGGTGAAGGTTATGTCTGGGGTGAAGTGCCGTATGACAGAGTTGAAGTCGACAGAACAGGCTGGCCAGGCATTTTCAAAACAGGTGACAACAAAGAAGCATATATCTGCCACACAGGAACTGGTGGTTTAACTATGGTTCAGCGTCCAACCATTGGTACTGGAAATTGGACTGCATCTACAATTCCAACGGCGTTTGGTACAGATTTTCTTTGGCCCCGTTCTGTTGTCGATGGCAACAAAATCCATGTCATTGGTTTGAGTGCTGCCACTGCACTCGGTGGAACGCCAATCAACGGCGTAAACGGTAACCTCGTTTATTGGAGATCAGACGACAATGGTGCTACCTGGGCGGTGCAGGATCATATTTTCTCTCAAATAGATTCTACTGAATTTGAAAGTGTTCAATCCGACTCTTACGCCATTGATGCAAGAAATGGAAAAGTTTCAATTGCCATCTTCAGTGAAATCAGCGATTCAATTATTCTAACATCTGACGATAACGGTGATACATGGAATTCAACCATCTTTTTCGATTTTCCAATTAGCGGTTATATCGGTGATCACGTAACTGACATCGAAAATGACGGAATTGTAGATTCACTTACATCCACAGACGGCACTGGTGCACTCTTGATTGACAACAACGGTGTGAGTCACGTAACGTTTGGTGAGTTCTTTTTCTTCGATGACGTTGAGGGTGATTCGCTTTATTCTGTATTCCTGACCGATAGATTGCTGTACTGGAATTCAACTTTAGCGACCGACAGCATTTCAGTCATTGGTACTTTTCAAGAAAGCGCAACGGATGCCAACACTACTAATGACATCACAGTTGCTCAATCGGGCGCTTACCGTGCCGGATTAGCATCAATGCCAACTATGGGTGAAGATGCCGATGGAAATTTATATGTGGTCTTTTCTGCCGCCGACGAAGAATATTTGGGCGTTCAGGTATTTCGACACTTGTTCGCAATCACTTCTAATGACGGAGGAATTACATGGACACCTCAAACTGAACTCACCCCTGATCTGGAGGTAAACGAATATGAATACGTGTTCCCCTCCATGGTGAAAACGATTGACAACACACTGCATATTGTTGTAATGCGTGACACCGAGCCGGGATTAACTGTTCGCGGTGATCTCGATGCTTCTCATGAAAATGACATCGTCTACATCGCAGTGACAAAAAATTTGGACATTTCTCTTGGTGCTCTCGAAGTAGGCAAAGATTTTGATTTCAATGTTTATCCTAATTCTTCCAATGGTCGTATCACTATTGCAGGCGAAAATCTTGCAGGAATGCATGTAAAACTTTATGACAAACAAGGCAAAGAAATGGTGAACACTAAAATAGGTAAAAGCTTCAATGCAAAAGATCAGCAGACATTCGACTTCTCCTATTTACCGGCAGGTATGTATACACTTGCAGTTACTGACGGAACTAAGAAAATGACGAAAGAAATTATCATTACGAAGTAGTAATTGATAAGCAGTTTGATATTGAAAGAGGCGGTCCAATAGGCCGCCTTTTTCTATTTTGGAAACAGATTGCACGTTGCAAAATCAACGTTCAACTATTCGTCAATCCTATGCCTTTCAACTTTGATATTTCCTCCAAGAAGGCTATTTACAAGTGAAATGAATAGTGCCAATAGCACCGCTGACCAGAAAGAAGCTATGTGAAATCCGGGAACGAGTTGCCCGGCAATCATGAGGATTGCGGCGTTGATAACCAGTAGAAATAATCCAAGTGTGAGAATGGTCGCGGGAATAGTGAGCATCACCAACAATGGCTTTAAAAAAAGATTAAGCAACGCCAATACAATAGCAGTTACAATAGCCACCCAAGGCTGGTCGAAATAAATACTGTCCATTAAGTAATCTCCAACAAGCAATGTCAATGACGTACTCAAAATCTGAAGTATTGGCTTGATGTTCTGTTCTTTTTCCATGCGACAAAATTATATGACCTGCATGATTTGTTCACTACTTCATTTTGAGCGGTTATGCCATACAAGGTAACTTCGCGGCATAAATTATACGAAATGAAATTCTTCATCGATACAGCAAACCTCGGCCAGATAAGCGAAGCCAACGATCTCGGCATACTTGATGGCGTAACTACCAATCCATCACTCATGGCCAAAGAAGGCATAAGCGGAAAAGACAATGTGATGAAACACTATAAAGCCATTTGTGAAATTGTTGGCGATGGTGATGTAAGCGCAGAGGTGATTGCAACAGACTTTGACGGAATGATCAGCGAAGGCGAAGAACTCGCTGAACTCCATCCTAACATAGTTGTGAAAGTGCCGATGACAAAGGATGGCGTGAAGGCACTCAAATATTTTACTGATAAAGGCATTCGCACTAACTGCACTTTGGTTTTTTCCGCAGGGCAGGCATTGCTTGCCGCAAAAGCCGGTGCGACATACGTATCGCCATTCATTGGACGCCTTGATGACATTTCTGTTGATGGTCTCGATCTCATCGATCAGATCCGCACCATTTATGACAACTACGGATACGAAACAGAAATTCTCGCGGCCTCCATTCGCCACCCAATGCACATCGTCAATTGCGCTCAGCTTGGTGCTGATGTAATGACCGGGCCATTGAGTGCCATCATGGCTTTGCTCAAACATCCACTTACGGATATTGGACTTGCGCAGTTTTTAGCAGATCATAAAAAGGCTGCGGAAGCGGCGAAGTAGTTGTTGGCAGTTAGGCGCTGGGATTAGGTGCTAGGGATTAGTGATAAAGACATGTTTATGGTGAATGGTGATTTGGTTTTTAATTCAAGGAAAAATTCATGTTGATCGAAATACATCCGGATAATCCGGATCCTAGAAAAATAAGGCAGGTGGTGGAATGCTTGCTCGACGGCGGCATTATCGTTTATCCTACTGATACCGTCTACAGCATAGGATGTGATCTTGAAAATACAAAGGCGATTGAACGCGTTGCCAGATTGAAAAACCTGCGTGCCGACAAAGCAAATTTTTCACTTGTATGTTACGATCTGAGTCATATCACCGAATACTCAAAGCCATTGAACAATTCTGTTTTCAAGTTGATGAAAAATGTATTGCCCGGGCCTTACACTTTCATTCTTGAAGCAAGCAGAAAGATTCCGAAAATATTTTCCGACAGAAAAAAAACAATTGGTATTCGTGTTCCGGATAACAACATCGCGCGACATATAGTGAAGGAACTCAATCGCCCCATCATTGCAACTTCTGTGCATGATGATGATGAGATACTTGAATACACAACTGACGCAACACTCATTCACGAGAAACTGGAAAAGCTTGTTGACATTGTAATTGACGGTGGGCCGGGAGGCTTTGAAGCCTCAACTGTTTTGGATTGCACCGGTGATGGAATCGAAATTATTCGTGAAGGAAAAGGTCCGATAGATTTTATCTGATCTCACATCTTCAACATCTTCTTCATTGCTTCTAGTTCATTGAGCGCCTCCGGAATTGATTCGATGATGTCGCGTGCTATCATACCTGTTTCGCTTCTCGTCTCTGCAGCAATATCTCCCGCAACGCCATGAAGAAAAACGCCAAGTCTTGTTGCAACATTTGCAGCATAACCTTGCGCCAGAAAAGCTGTAATCATTCCGGTCAGCACATCACCACTCCCCGCCGTTGCCATTCCCGGATTACCCGATGAGTTAATGGACGTGGTACCATCAGGAAATGCAATCATGGTATGAGCGCCTTTTAAAACGATGATACACTTCATTTCTGTTGCCTTTTCTTTCATCGTCTGAAATCTCCCAAAGGAATCTTCATGCTCGCCAAACAAGCGATCGAACTCTCCCACGTGCGGTGTCAACACGCTGCCTTCCGGAATGCGAGCATGCAATTTCTTGTGAGCAATAATATTGAGTGCATCGGCATCAAGCACCAAAGGAGCTTTCACCTTCTTCAAATTTCTGCGTAACAACAAGGCCGTTTCAGGCGCTTCTCCAATACCCGGTCCGATGGCAACCGCGTTGTATTTATCGTCAATGTTTGCACTGCTCAAACAATCGAGGCCATCGTCTTCGATTGTTATCACTTCCGGAACATTGGTTTGCAATATGTCGTTTCCACATTTGGGAACAATCGCCGTCACAAGACCGGCTCCGGCGCGCAGGCAGGCAAATGAAGTCAAAGATGCTGCACCTATTTTCCCTTTGCTGCCGGCAAGTATCAGCGCGTGACCATTCATGTTTTTATAATCGTTCTTCCTGCGCAAGCGAAAATCCAAAACGGCATCCAACTCATCGTAGTAAAGCATATCACACTCTTCGCTTCTTTCAAATTCGCGGACAAGTCCAATGGAAATCACTTCAAAATCTCCGACAAAATTTGTGTTCTCAGGAAAAAGCATCGCACGTTTTGGAACGTGAATGGTGAGCGTTAAATCAGCCCTTAAAATCGTTCCAGGTTGTTCACTCAGGAGGTCAGGCATCAATCCGGATGGCAGATCAATGGAAATTTTTCTATTCTGTAAAAAATTGATAGAGTCAATTATTTTTCTTCTCCATCCATCAATTGGCCTTGACAGTCCCGTCCCAAACAAACAATCAATGATCAAACTTTCATCTTCAATTTCGAAATAGTCATTCTTTTCGGATAAAAATTTTACTTCAACGTCGGTGTTCAAAATGAGGTCAAGATTTCGCTTAAAGTCATCGCTTCCATTCTCAGAATCTCCGGCTATATAAACAGCGACTTCATCACCACCTTCCTTTAACTTTCTCGCTATGCAAAGTCCATCACCGCCGTTGTTTCCGGTGCCACAAAAAATGGTGTACGACAACGCGGGCTCAAGTTCATTGATGTAATCGTAGCAGGCCTCTGCAGCAACTTCCATCAGTTCGCTTGACGATTCATATTTATCATTGATGGTGAATTGATCCCACGCTTTGAGTTGGGCTGCAGTAAATAATTTCATGTGCCGTTATTTGTTCCAAAAGTCGTGAGAAGCAAGTGTTCTTCAATAGCCAATCGTCAATGTGTGGCTTATAGAATATTCTACTGCGCCAATCTGAAATGATCAAGTGACTCAGATTAAATTTCTATTTAAAATCACTCTTCAAATTTGAAAAATGCGAAAATGTGATGAAGAATACCAAAGTGACGTTGGCACTTGTTCAATTGGAATAAGCATCACCAATGCCCGAATCGGATGGCGCATTCAAACAATTCCTTCCACATTCTTTCGTTCGCAAGTTTCATTTCCAACTTCCAAGTCCGATTGGCCCGATTTTACATTCGGACTTTGGTAAAATCCACTCATGCAAATCATGAAGAACTCACTCATCGCTTGGATGCTCCTGTTGATACCGCTTTTGACAGAGGCACAGGCTCCCATCGCACTTTACGATAAGACACGCGTCTATCGCGAAGCTCTGGAACTTTTCGATCACGAGAAATACGTTCCGGCAAAAGAAAAATTCGAAGAGTTTATCAAACTCGAGAAAAATCCACAGCATGCTTTGCGGATCAATTCCGAATACTACAGTGGTATTTGTGCTTTGTATTTGCTTCACAAGGATGCAGAATACCAACTGGAAAAATTCGTACTCGAGCATCCCGATTCTCCCTGGAAACAACGCGCCTATTTCAAACTGGCAACATTCAACTACCAGAAAAGAGATTACACCAAATCATTAGAGTGGTTTGATTTTGTAGATGAAAAAGAATTAAGCAAAACTGAAAAAATAGAATTCCGATACAAGCGCGGTCATGCACGTTTTGAAAAAGGAGATTCGGTAAACGCGCGACTTGATCTCTTCGAATCCAAGCAAGCAGAAAGCGATTACAAAACTGCGGCAACCTATTACTACAGCCACATTGCATACGAGCAAAATGATCTTCAAACAGCGCTCGAAGGATTTTTGGTGCTGGAAAATGATCCTGTCTTCAAACCGCTTGTCCCCTACTACATCACGCAGATTTACTACAAGCAAAAAAAGTATGATGAAGTTTTACGCTACGGTCCGATTGCTCTTGCACAAGCTGAAGCCAATTCAACCAAACGCGTCCCTGAAATCGCTAGACTCATAGGTGATTCATATTGCGTAAAAGAGAAGTACGCTGAAGCAATTCCGTTCTTACTCCAATACCACGACGCTACTGCTAAGTCGGAAATTACACGTGAGGATTTCTATCAACTTGGATATGCATATCACCGAACAAACCAATGGAAGAATGCCGTTGGTGCATATAGCAATTGCAACGATGTGAATGATGAATTGCACCAACGCGCTTCATACAACATGGGTGAATGTTATTTAAAGCAAGATCAAAAAGAATATGCGAGAAACGCTTTTGAAGAAGCATCGAAAATGACGTTCAACAGCGACATACAGGAAGATGCAATGTTCAATTATGCGAAGCTTGCATTTGAACTTTCATACAATCCTTTTCATGAAGCCATCACCGCTTTTGAAGATTACCTCAACAAATATCCCAACAGTAAACGACGCGATGAAGCTTATGAATTTCTCTTGAACGTGTACATGAAAACGCGCAACTATGAGAAGGCACTTGCTTCATTGGATAAAATTCAAAACAAAGACAGTCGTGTGAAAGAAGCCTATCAAGTGGTGGCTTACAACCGCGGTGTTGAATTATTTCAAGCTGAAAAATATGTTGATGCCGAGAAGAATTTCGACAAAGTTTTTACTTATCCCGTGAGCCCGACATTGAATGCAGATGCACGATTCTGGAAAGCAGAAATTAGTTATCGCTTACAAGATTACCCAAAAGCGAATCAGCGATACAACGCATTTCTAAATGAGCCTGGAGCATATAACAGCGAGTTTTATGGACTAGCGCATTACAGTCAGGGTTATAGTTATTTCAAATTGGCAAATGGAGAAGACAACTTCGAAACTGCGGGTGCTTGGTATGGAAACGCAAATACATCATTCCGCAAATATGTTGATGGTACTTCGAGCTTAGATCCACGTAAAGTGAATGATGCGTATATGCGCATTGGTGATTGCTTCTTCGTTGCAAAGAGTTACACACAAGCTATCAGCTACTACGACAAAGCCACTGTGGGTGATGATGCCGGAAAAGAATATGCCATGTACCAGAAAGCAATGAGTTATGGCTACAATGGACAAAACGATAAGAAGGCATGGGTGCTGAAAAGTCTTCTCACGGAAAGTCCCGGTTCAAAATTCGAAGTGGATGCGAAATATGAATTGGCAAAAACATATTTACTCGATAACAGATTGAGCGAAGCCAAACTCTACTACAGCGACATACTACAAAATCACGCAGCGTCACAATACGCGAAGCTTTCACTCAAAGATATGTGTCTGATTTATGTGAAAGAAGGCAATACTGAAAAGGTGAAAGAGTCATGGGTCGCCATCAAATCAAAGTACAAGAGCGATCCTGTGGTTTGCGACGCATACACCATTTGCAAAGCTGTTCTCATCGAAGATCCTGAATTTCAAAATGACGCGGTGACCATTTGCGGAGCATCAAAAACCGCTGTTGAAGAGGAAGTATATGCACGCGCAGTTGGCTACGCTCAAGATGGTGATTGCAACACAGCCATTACCAAATTGACAGACTATCTGAGCAGTTTCCAACCGGCTTATTATGGTTTGGACGCCAATTATTTTCTCGCAAGTTGCTATTACGACAAGAAGAATATGGTGAAGGCATTGGAGCATTACAATTATGTGATTGCTCAAGGTTCATCCAATTATCTTGAGGAATGTCTTGTGGTTGCGGCAACAATTTCCTACAACAACAAAGATTACACTCAAGCTCTTGGTCATTATAGAAATCTTGAGCCTGTTGCCGTTCTAAAGAACAATGTACTGGAAGCTCAAATCGGTTTGATGCGTTGCAATTATTTCCTCAACAATTTTGCTGAAGCAAAATCATACGCCGATCGCGTGATTTCAAATCCATCTACACCGGATGAAATCAGAAATACTGCATATCTCTGGAGAGGACGAATCTCTAAGCAAGATGGACAATACGACGCAGCCATTGTTGATTTCAAAGAAGTGCTGAAGCGCGGTGGAGTTGCCGCTGCGGAAGCCAAATACGGTATTGCATTTTGTCTTTATTCCAAAGGTGAATTCAAAAAAGCAGAGACTGAAATTTTCCAACTCATCGAAAAATATTCAGGTTTCGAGGAATGGAAATACCGTGGCTTCTTATTGCTAGCCGACACATATATCGGCTTGAAAGATTACTTCCAGGCGCGCGCTACGATTAACGCCATTCTGGAAAACGTAACAGAAACATGGGTGGTCACAGAAGCCAATCAGAAAAAAGCACAGCTCGACGCATTGGAAAATCCCGGCGGGACAAAGACCAACAATGATATTGAAATTGATCTTGTACCGAATCCAAAAAACTGATCCAAATGAAAAACATCATCATCAAATATTCTGCATTTATCCTCCTATCAGGCTTGATCATGCCTGCATTTGCACAGCGCGGAGATACGACAATTACCTACGACGCAACATTTGAAGGCAACAGACGACTTTTCTTAAGAGATGCAAACAAGATTTCCATTTGGCCCCAAACGCGAGATAGCGTAGTGCAAATGACAACCATTCAATACACTACTATCCCAACACCAAAGGCAGCCTTTATTGAACCCAAATTGATTCCTGCTGCCAAAATCAATGTAGACGAAAAGCTTTCTTATCTCTATCGTGGTTATATCAAAGCAGGATACGGAACTTATAACACTGTGCCGGTAGATTTTTATTACACCGATGGCAGATCGAAAAAAGGAACGTTCGGAATACACTACCAATTGCTACGCGGCGATGGTGTTCCTTTAGATGACCAGGACAGTATTCCTGATAGCTATAGTGACAACCGAGCAGAAGTCTGGGGTAAATGGTTCTTCAAAAAAACTCAATTGGTCAGCAAACTAAATTGGGAAAGAAATGTGTCGCACTGGTATGGTGTAGATGTAAAAAATGATTACAGAGGACCTCCTTTCGACAGTCTCATTTTCAAGCAACGCATGAATACAATTGGTGGAGGCGTTTCTTTTCTTTCTTATCAGAGAGATACCGGAGATTTCAATTTCAACGGAGACATGTACTTGAGAAATTCAGTGGACATGCACAAGAACAACGAAACGAATTTCGATATTTTGCTTCATGGAAGAATGCTTCAGGACAGCACGTTGTATGGAATGGATGTAGGTGTGAATTACAACAAATTCAAATTTGATGGACCAAAGCTGGATGGTATCAATCTGCTTTCTGATTCAGTTGCATATGATGAAAATGACCGACAATTCCAACAACGAAACTGGGACAATGTCATCATCAAATTTGTTCCAACTGCAAGCACAAGTTGGAGAGGTCTAAGAGCGAAAGTTGGTGCAGGAATTTACATTGAAGGCCGCGGATCGAATCCTGGCCACTTCTACCCTCTTGCAGAAGTGAGCTATAACATTCTCAACGGCATCATTGTGCCGTATGCAGGTATTCGCGGAAGCACAGAGCCCACTACTTACTTATCACTCTATCGTGAAAACCCTTTCGTACAAACATTTCCAAGCCTTCGAAACAGAAACAACAAGCTCGATGCTTATTTGGGAATCGGTGGTGCTGTGTCACACGCTGTATCATACAGCGTTGGTTTCAACTATCAGGAGTTTGGAAATTTTGCATACTTCATCAATGATTCCATCACATATCCGCAAAACAACTACTACACTTTTGGAAATGTATTTCACGTCATCTACGACAACTTGACTGCGTACAACTTCCATGGTGAAGTGGCCATCTACGCCGGTGAAAAATGGAAAGCGAATATCCGTGGTGATTATTACATGTACAAGACCGACCTTGAACGCCATGCATGGCATCAGCCTGCTTTGAAGTTCCTGGCCAATGCTCAATACAATCTCAAAAGCAAATTCATCATTGGAACAGACATCTTTTATATCGGATCGAGATGGGCGAAATCCACCGTTCCTGTGAAGGGCGTTGAGCCAATTATTGACGGACAGTTCACCGGTTATGAGTACAAACTGAAGGGTTTCCTCGACGCCAATTTCAAAGTGGAATACCGCTATAACAAGCGCCTCTCGGCATGGACGCAGTTCAACAATGCATTTGCCATGAAATATCAGCGTTGGGGTGGTTATAACAACCAACAGTTTCTGGCCATGTTAGGTGCTACTTATGCTTTCTAAAATCACAGCGAAAAAGGCTAATTATTCGCCTTTAAAATGATGAATTTTTTCTCATAAAACAAATCACTACTGAAAATACTTAAAACCCATGTTCTACGCGGGTTTTTCATGTGTTTATTCATTGTGAAAAATTGACTGTTTTCCGGCTTGAAAAATAGCGTGTAAAGCACTTAACTGTCGTACATTTGCGAAACCACAAAAGGGGCTGTTTCTAACGGCTTTTTTTGTGGCCTGAACAAAGAAATAAATTCAAATTCTAAATTAACTGTGGAAGAGAACATTGTTATGAGTGATGAAACAAAATTGAAAGCTGCTGGCGCCTATACTGCAGACAATATTCAAAGTCTTGAAGGAATGGAACACGTGCGTATGCGCCCATCCATGTATATCGGCGATACCGGTGTACGCGGTCTCCATCACCTCGTTTATGAAGTAGTTGACAATTCTATCGACGAAGCTCTCGCAGGATATTGCGATACCATTACCGTTACCATCAATGAGGACAACTCAATTACAGTAACTGACAATGGCCGCGGAATTCCGGTGGACATTCACAAAAAAGAAGGTGTTTCTGCCTTACAGGTGGTAATGACCAAGATTGGTGCCGGTGGAAAATTCGACAAAGGATCTTATAAAGTTTCCGGTGGTCTTCACGGTGTTGGTGTTAGCTGCGTAAATGCACTTTCCACCCTTCTCCGCGCTGAAGTTCATCGCGATGGCAAAATCTGGGAGCAGGAATATAGCATTGGAAAGCCATTGTTTCCGGCAAGAGAAATTGGCGAAACAACAAAGCGTGGTACAACCGTTACTTTCAAAGCTGACGAATCCATTTTTGATTCTGTGGTTTATAACTATGTAACGCTTGCAAGCAGATTACGCGAGCTTTCGTTTCTAAACAAAAAAATTCATCTGACGCTCACGGATAAACGCGAAACTGAAGATGACGGTACATTTAAGACGAATGTATTCTACTCCGAAAACGGTCTGATTGAATTCGTCAACTTCCTTGATGAAACTCGTCCTGCCATCATCCAAAAGATCATTCACATGGAACGCCTCGACGGCGAAATCCCTGTCGAAGTGGCCATGGTATACAATGATTCGTTCAACGAGAACGTACACTCCTATGTAAACAATATCAATACACACGAAGGTGGAACTCACCTCAGTGGTTTCCGTCGCGGACTCACAGCTACACTGAAAAGCTATGCTGAGAAAAGTGGTTTGCTGGAAAAATTGAAAATCGATATTTCTCCGGATGACTTCCGCGAAGGCTTGACAGCAGTTATTTCTGTGAAAGTACAAGAGCCACAGTTTGAAGGTCAGACGAAAACTAAATTAGGTAACAGAGAAGCTGTTGCTCCGGTAAGTCAGGTGGTGAGTGAAATGCTTGAAGCTTATCTTGAAGAAAATCCACAAGACGCGAAGCAAATCGTCAACAAAGTTGTTCTGGCGGCACAAGCAAGACACGCTGCAAAAAGAGCACGTGAGCTCGTGCAACGCAAAGGTGTTGGTGGTGGTGGCGGACTTCCAGGTAAACTTGCCGACTGTGCAGAAAAAGATCCACGTAAGTCGGAATTGTTCCTTGTCGAGGGTGACTCGGCTGGTGGAACTGCCAAGCAAGGTCGCGATCGTCAATACCAGGCTATCCTTCCTTTGCGCGGAAAAATCCTCAACGTTGAGAAAGCGATGCAACATAAGATCTTCGAAAACGAGGAGATCAGAAATATGTACACAGCTCTTGGAGTGTCAATCGGTACTGAAGAAGACAGCAAAGAACTGAACTTGACAAAACTCCGCTATCACAAAATTGTAATCATGTGTGATGCCGACATCGATGGTAGTCACATAGAAACGTTGATCCTCACTTTCTTCTTCCGTCACATGAAAGAATTGATTGAGAATGGACACATTTATATTGCTACTCCCCCACTTTACCTCGTGAAAAAAGGCAATAAGCAAGAATATGCATGGAACGATAAACAGCGTGATGCACTCGTTGCAGAAATGAAAGGCAACACGGATGCAAACGTTGGTATTCAGCGATACAAGGGTCTTGGAGAGATGAACGCTGTTCAGCTTTGGGACACTACCATGAATCCTGAATTCAGAACACTACGCCAGGTTGCTATTGACAATGCTGCGGAATGTGATCACATCTTCTCTATGTTGATGGGTGATGAAGTTCCTCCACGACGAGCATTCATTGAAGCAAATGCTAAGTATGCGAAAATTGACGCTTAGAAGTTAGAAATATTGATTGAAGGCTGTCTCGAAAGGACAGCCTTTTTTTTGTTATTTGAAATTCGTTATTGAGTTATTTGTTATTGGGTTATTCAAATCAGTTCAACCAACTTTTTCCGCGATTCATCAGAGCGCTAACAATTCGATTTGTTGCCTAACATTGATGAAATAACTCAATAACGAATAACTTAATTACCAATCTCCTCTCCTTCCATAAACTCTCTTCCCTTTACATCAAGCAAGCTTGTGTATTTTTTCAAAGAGCGGAAAAGAATGAAAAGCACAAATGCACCGGCAAGAAGGTATAACCAGAATGGAGTCATTAACTCGCGCCAATCGCTATAACCGTAGTGAAAATAATTCTTCATCACATCCAACATGGCGAATGAAAGGAAGATGGCGAAGAATCCGCTGTATTCCCTTTTGAAAACATTCTTCATTGAAAATTCAACACCGGATTTTTTCCATTGAAACCACGCAGGCCAGAATGGTGGAACTTTTGAGGCCCAATCCAGATAGGTTTTGCCAAATTTATTCCTCAGAAAATATTCTTCCGCGAACATAATGCGCTCGTAATAGAGCCAGAACATCAGCGAGCAAACAAGTGCGAACCACCAGTTGCCAACATAAATAATGATTCCCAACCACATGAAGTAATTGCCGAGATATAACGGATGACGAACGGCAGAATAGATGCCTTGTGTATTCAAAACCTCTGCCACCTGTCCTTCTTTGGTATTACGCCCGCTGGTTCCCTTTGGAGTATAGCCAATAGTGATCGCACGAACCAATTGCCCGAACAGCGCAACACCAATACAGAAATAAGCCCAACCTTCGTCGAAGTGCGGAAGATGCGTATCCGCCTCAAAAAATATCACAAGTGCTGCAAGTACGTAAAGTACCAATGGTAGGAAACTTCTCCAACGGAAAAGCCAATTCCCGGATTTATCAAATTCTTCAATTAATGCCATAGCGGCGGCGAAGATGGTGAGGAAGTTTGTTTTGACAAAAATCGGCGTGCATTCGATCCAAGAATGCATCAACGAAAGTTAAACCTGAACAAGGATATTGGGAATAGTACCCTAATGAAACGTAAACTTTGAAAATCACTCAAAGAAGTTTTTCCTTGAGAGCCTTACTAACGGCCTCTCCCAATGAATGCACGTGAAGTTTTTCGTAGATTTTTCTTACATGAGAATTGACCGTATGAAAAGAAATGCTTTCTCTATCGGCTATCATTTTATAGCTCAAGCCATCAACGAGTAATGCAAGAATTTTCTTCTCCCGTTCAGTTAGCGAATAAGAATTTTCAGCGGCCGGAGTATTTTGGAAGAATCGAAGAACTTTGATCGCCATGCTTGGTGTCATGGGTGCGCCACCTTCCACCACATCATGTATCGCTTCGATAATTTTTTCCGGATTCGTCTTCTTCAAAATATAACCCGATGCTCCGGCTTTGATGCTTTCAAAGAGGTTGTCATCATCTTCAAAAACCGTTTGCATGAGTACAAGTATTTCCGGGTATTTCGACCGAATTTTCTTCACCGCTTCGATGCCATTCACCACCGGCATTTCAATATCCATCAGGACAACATCAGGCGAGCATTCCTTCATCGCTTCCAGCACATGCACTCCGTCTTCGTACATACCAACACACAACAAATCATCATACATCTCAACAAGGTACTTCAGACTTTCACGCCGGTCTTTGTTGTCATCAAATATTGCTATGCGGATCGCCATAATATCTTCAAAGACTATTCTAAGTTGCCAACAAAGAGACTGCTAATGACGCTGTATTCCTATCACTAATTTTCGCTATCTCAACGGTAAGGTGAAGTTGCGTTCCTCGCCCGACATGCGAACTGATATGAAACTCTCCACCTATTCCTTTTGCTCGCTCTGACATGTTCAGCAAGCCATTTGGACTTTGGGCGTGATTGACGTGAAATCCAATTCCGTTGTCATCAATGTGCAAATGAAATTTGTCATCTTGAACATTCATGCTCACGATCACTTGCGATGCTTTACTATACTTCGCCACATTATTAATGGCTTCTTTGAAAATCAAATAAATATTTCGTCTGGCGATCATGGTTGGTTGAATGGCGTCCACCTTTTGTTCAACAACATATTTCATTTGAATATCCAAAGACTCCAAAATCTCACCCGCGTATGTTTTCATGCGCAATACCATACTTTGAACGTTATCATTTTTGGGATTGATACTCCATACGATATCACTCATTCGCTCCATCATTCCTGTGCTGCTCTGGTTGATCCGATTGATGAGCATCAAGCTTTCCTCAGGATGTATGCTGTGTTGCTTCAGTGCTGCTCCACTATAAATGCGTATGCTTGAAAGCGCCGCTCCTATATCATCGTGAAGATCTGAAGCAATGCGATTGCGTTCGGTATAAACCGCTTCCATCCGTTTCTCCAATGCGCTCAATTCAAGTTCGCGCGCATTCCTTTGCAATTCTTCATTGTATTTCAATTGTGTGATGCGCTGACGCTGACGATAAAATTTTAGTCCAATCAAAATCATAACGATTAACGCAATCACCAATGCTGCAAGTATCCAAGAAATTGTTCTTCTCAGTTTTAACTCCTCCTTTTGCGCGTCTCCAAGCTTCCCAGCAACGACTAATTTCTGATTCTTTTCATAGTAATCTTTGAGTATCGCAATTCGCTGCGACTGTTGTTTATTTTCAACAGATTTTTGCATTTCATTCAGCCTTTCTAATAATGCAACTCCAAGATAAATGTCCTTGATTTGTATACATGCATCAACACTCTCTTGCAAGAAAGTGATACGAGAAAGGTCTGTGTTCAAAGAATTATTGTTCTCCAACTGACCATGATTCATCCAATAAACAACACTATCTGGGAGATTCTTTGCCAAGTAAATATGCATAAACGTGGTGCACAAAGTTTGAACGACATCACGGTGCTCTGTATGATTCATCAACTCATAACCGGTCAAGCATAAACTGTGCGCTTTACTTGGATTTCCCTTTAAAAGCCACGACTCGGCTAAATTCCAATATGCCCAGGCAACGCCTCGTTGCCGACCTCTTGCTTGCGCCTCAGGGATGGCCAACTCCGAATAGTAAATCGCACTATCGGGTAATGACATCTTATAAAAACACTCTCCAAGATTTGCCAATGTGTGATAGTTGTATGCAAGGAATTCGTTGTCATGGTTTTTGGGGATCAACTTCAAGGCTTCTCGAAAATGAACAACTGCTTCATCGTAACGCGCAAGATTTAGTAAGAACAATCCAATCAAGTTTTCACAGCTTCCAATCAAGGTGTCGTTCTTTAGTTGCTTCGCAAATTGTAGTCCGCTCAAGCTGCTATTCAAACCCAACTCGAAAAGAGCATTGTAATACATGATCTCCGACTGATAGCAATAGAGATAATAAACATCTGTGGTCGTGACGCCATAATCGATCTGCGAAAACGCGCCGCTTATAAGATACTGTGCTGAATCATACTTGCTTTCTCCCATATACTTCGTTGCACTTTGCAGAACTTTGAATACTTCCTTACTCATTCCGGCGTATGACAACGTATCCGAAGCCTTAGCGGAAATTGAGAAGCATAGCATTACAACAAAAAGGATTCGCAACATAAAATCAACAAATATGATAGGTGCAATGTAAAAGATAGAAGCGCAAGGCCATTCAATGTTGACATGTTATTTTTGGCAGTTTGTTGCATGAGCCATGTATGGAATTCACCTGTATACGTCATCATGTATAGAAAACTATGAAATTATTACTCGCTTGTTTTCTTTCGATGTTGCTACTACAAACAGTAGGTCAATCGGGTATTTCCATTCAGGGCCGCATCTCTGATTTTGATTCGGAAATTGCCATCGCAGATTGTTATGTTCAACTTATTAACCTGCCCTTTGCGGCTAACAGTGACAAGCAAGGAAACTTCAAAATTCTATCGTCACAACCCTTGGATAGTGTTTCAATCATTTTCACCAAACTCAACTACGTTTCTCAAACCATACTTGTTGTTGTAAATGATGAACAGAAAAAAGCGGGTGTGGTGAGGTTGAATATTCAACTGAAATTTGAATCATTTCAATTGCCTGAAATCAGTATCAACGCCACTCCTGATACCGTTTGGGGAAGTACAGCGCTTAACGTAGCGGACTTCGCATTCATCGGAAAAAACTTGCTGCTACTTACCTATGTTCAGGAAGAACGTTGGAAAAGACAGGAAGAAAGCAAAACGACTTTGTTTCAACAATGCCAATTAATTCTTCTGGATTCTGCTCACCACGAGACCATGAGATGCAGTGTTCCGGAAGAAGCGCTAAAATTCTATGTGGATTATCTCGGTGAAATATTCTTGCTGTGCCGCAGATCTACTTTCTACGTCGTTTTCAACGATGATGAAATCAGACTTGAAAAAATGGATAAGGAACAATTCAATCACGCCATTCTACCTGTCGTTGATACTATTGGTGCTCTCACGTATTTCAGTAATTACAATGCAGACTATCCGGCATTCGAATACATGATTTACAACAGCGCCGATTCTTCCGTCAAAACTTTTCGATACATGATTGACGAGGAAATGATGAAGATGTTCAGAAGTGAATACAAATACCTCGATCCAAAAGGAAAACTCGAAGCTCTGCGTTTTGAAATCAATACCGGAATTGACAAAGAAATTGTTGCTGCCTACATGAATGGATTCCAGAACACGTATTACTACGAAGCGCTCAACACACCGCTATTACTGGTAAATGACACACTTGTCATATTCGATCACCATCACGACAAACTGTTTAGGTTCGACAGCAATGGGCAAAGTATTGATAGCGTCCTTATTCAATATCACAAAGTGAAACGACCTGACAAGTGGGGGGAAAAAATCACCAAGGACAAACAAACACAGAAAATTTACACCTCTTATATGAGGAATGGAATCACATTCATCAGAGAGATCAATACCACTTCTGGCAATGTTGGTGCTACGATCAGACTTCAAAATAAATATGTAGAAAATCTTCGCATCACCGATGGATACGTTTATTACATCTATAGACCTTTTGAAAGTTCGCAAAAACGATTTCTATATAAAGAGCATATAGCTGAGGGAAGTTGAACGTTTTCTCCTACTTTCGTTTTCAAACCAACAACCATGAAACAGCTCAATAAGTTCGTCACATTCGTGGTCATTGTGATAAGTAACAACCTTTTTGCACAGACTGAAGGATCTGCATTCACTCTGACTGGAATGGGCGTTGCCACACCTTTTGCTACCGACTATCAGGCTCTCGGAATCAATCCAGGGAATCTCGATCTGGATCCGAAATACGATAAAATGACAACTATTGGATTTGCGGAATTTGGACTTTCTCTTTATTCGGAAGTCTTGACCAAACCTGAATTGCGACAAAATCTTTTTAAAGAAGACATTGCGAAATTCTCGCTAAGCGAAAAGCGCGACATGGCAGTGCAATTCGCAAATAGCGATAACTCATTCAATGCCGATATCATGTCAATCGGATTTTCCATCAACACGGAACGTGCAGGCACTTTTGCATTTACAACCCGCGATCGCGCAAACTTTTATTCGAAACTCGGATCAAAAGTTTCAGAAATTATGTGGCTGGGTTATTACGCTTCCTACTTCGATTCCTTGATTGTGAATAATGGTCAGGGTGGACTTGACACCATTCCCAATTCGAACAATCTCGATCCACAAACACAACAGAACATCGTTCAAGGCTACACTTCTCTTGAAAATGCAGAAAGTCTGACTCAGCTTATTCAAGGAACAAAATTCGGGTTCAGCTGGTTTCGTGAATTCAATCTTGGCTGGGGTAAAAAAATTCTGGAACGCGGCGACTATGCGCTACACGGCGGACTGGGACTAAAGTTCATTGTTGGTCAAGGCATGCTCGACATCACAGCAGAAAACGGAAAAGCTGTTGCATTCAGTGCTATGTCTCCATTGTTTGATATCGATTATGGCACTGCAGCAGCTCAAAATCCATCTGCTTATGACTCAACTACGAACAAACTCAAACCTGTTGGCTACGGTTACGGTTTAGATCTTGGGACAACCCTTGTTTTCAAAAAGAAGTTAACTATCAGCGTTGCTGTGAATGACATTGGAAAGATCAATTGGAACGGTAACCTCTACAAACTAAATGATGTTGCCGTTACCAGTTTTGATAACGCGGGATTGGAAAGTACCAGTTTAATTGATCAGGTAAGCGCGCTCAATGGCAGCGATGGGATTCTTTCCTGGCAAGGTGAATCCAGTAGAACAACTCAGCTTCCTACCAGCGCAAGAATTGGCGTGGGATACGAGGTCAACAAGATGATTAGGGGCGGAATCGATATCGTACTTCCGATTTCTGATGGGGTTGCCAATATGCAAAAACCTGTATTCGCAGTTGGCGGTGAATTCACTCCTTTTCAATGGGTTCACATTCAAGCAGGATACACGCAAGGTGGAAACTATGGTGTCAAAATTCCTGTGGGCATCTTCTTCACTGTTGGTCAAGGAACTTATGAATGTGGTATCGCATCTAGAGATTTCGTAACTTTTTTCCGCGACAATAAACCGACGATTTCCATGGCTACAGGATTCCTGCGTTTCAGATTCTGATATCAATTCCCGAAAATTCAAAGGACTTTTTCCTTAACAGATTTTGCAATTCGGTCATGCGCTATTTCAATGCTTGATGCGTTCCTTAGAGCAAAATTTTAACTATGAACACCAGAAATATTTTCGCCTACACTCTTTCCTCACTCGTCTTAATCATCACCGTTATGTCGTTGCTTGCCGTGTGGGATATTATTGAATGGCAGTATTTACAGCAGTATTTCGGGAAAACCATCAAATCACTCATCATCATTATCATCAGTGCTGTCGTCATCTATCTCATTCAATCGCTTCTCTTCAAACGCGAGAATGCTCGGCAGGAACAGAATATCAATTCCTAGTAGAACTTCGCCTGATTTCAATTGTTATATCTTCATTACATTCGAAAGAATGTCCAAAATGTACCATCATGAAAAAAATTATCTCTCTTTGCATTTGCTTTGTTGCGCTCATTTCATGCGGTCGCACAAACAATCAATCCAACGACCATAAATTTGAACTCAGTAATATGACTAACGATTATGACCCGGCATTAAGCAATGATTCCATCGAAGTAGCAACGTTCGCTGCAGGATGTTTTTGGTGCGTTGAAGCTATTTATCAAAACGTAAAAGGTGTTTCATCTGTGAAGAGTGGATATGTCGGAGGCGCCGTAAAAAACCCTTCATACAAAGAAGTGTGCAACGGAACCACAGGACATGCTGAAGCTTGTGAGATCACATTTGATCCTCGCGTTGTTTCTTTCGCTAAAATGCTCGAAGTTTTTTTCGGTACACACGACCCCACAACATTGAATAGACAAGGCGCCGATGTTGGTACGCAATACCGCTCATCTATTTTCTATCACAGCGAAAAACAAAAAGCGCTGGCAGAATTGGCCATCAAAGCAGCCAACGAAAGTGGCAATTGGGAGGATCCAATCGTAACGTTGATCGAACCCGCTTCACAATTCTATGTTGCCGAAGACTACCACAACGACTACTATAATCTGCACGGAGATCAACCCTACTGTAGAATGGTTATCACACCGAAAGTGGACAAATTCAAAAAGAAGTTTGGAGAATACATGAAAAATTAAATCGCATTATTTCATTGCTCTATTCGGTCGGACAATAATCTCACTTATCACTGAATTGTTCGGAGCATTCAATGCGTGATTTATCTGCGCTGCCACAATTTCAGGTGTTAATCCCGCTGCGAAATAATCTCTGTAATTACTCAACATCTTTTCATTGCTAGTGTTTTCAATGAACGGCGTGTTCACTGAACCGGGGCTAATCGTACTAACGCGCAACTTCCCTGCAAGTTCAATTCGTAATCCTTCGCTAACGGCAAAGACTGCGTGCTTTGTAGCACAGTAAATAGCGGAGTTCGCAAAGACCTGATGAGCTGCAACTGATGCGACATTGATCACCAATCCCCTGGCAGATATCAAATGAGGAAGAAACGCATGCGTTACGTTGAGCAATCCCGTTACGTTGGTGTTGATCATGTCATGCCACTCATCAATCTTTCCCTCCTCAATCGTATCGAAATAACCGACACCTGCATTGTTGATCAGAATATCGATTGATTTCCATTCAGCTGCAATTGAAGATGCTATCTCTTTCACATTCTCATAATCAGTGATATCACATGTTCTCACATGAACGTTCGCGCCCATTTCATCCTTCAATAATGCGAGTTTTTCAGTGCGTCGCGCAAGCAATAGCAATCGGTGGCCTTCTAACGCTAAAATTCTCGCTGTGGCAAGCCCAATACCGCTTGTAGCTCCCGTGATAACAATATTCATATGGTTTTGATTTCAATAATGGGCAAATCTGGTGATTATTCATTAAAATGTTTACCATACATTCGCAAGCGTTACTGAAAAAAATTCGAAATCAGAACGTTTTAGTTGGTTAGTTGTTTGGGATTAAGGTAAAGTTTTTTGACCATGGTATTGAACAGTATTAAAGTTGCGCTTGCAATTGAAGAGAAAATCATTTTCGAAGAAGGAGCAAGCCATTTTCATAACTACATCGCAGTTGGAGGTCAACTTAAGTTGACGAATCAAAGAGTAATCTTTAAGAGCTCTAATTCCAACAATTATCAGCACGAGATATACATTCCACTTAATCAAATCGACAACGTTGAATTCGTCAAGACTATGTTCTCGAATCCCAACGGCCTGGCTCTAATGATGAAAGATGGTCAGATGGAAAACTTCATCGTTGATGATAAGAAAAACTGGAAGGCACGAATCCTCGAGATGCTCAGTCAAACTGCTGCCTAATTTTTCAATCGCTTTTTTTATTTGTGAAACCTTTTGGTGAAGCACGCCGTTAAGACGACGACCTGACTTTACTTTTTCATGAAAAAAAAACCATCCTACAATGTTAGACGCTGTAAAATCCGCATCAACATTAAAAAATTTGAAAATATTGAGATCAATACCCTCGGCTGGGGTTTTCGACATTTCAATCATTGCCTCAATTAGCGTGCACAACCCCAATTTTTACTAAAACACATTTCAAATTGAATCTTCTTCGCATGGAAGCAAAGATGATTTGCTCAATGTTTTGGGAAGACTTCATCGGCAAGGCTAATAGCCTTGCTCAACTCTGACATATTAACGCCGGTTTCGGATCCTTCATTGGCGAAATATTCCAACATCAATTCTGTAGGCATATTGCCTGTCAGATCATCTGCCGCCATTGGACACCCCCCAAAACCTTTGATTGCTCCATCAAATCTTCTACAACCTGCATTGACAGCAGCCTCGAGTCGCGACTTGAAATCATAAGGCAAGGTATGTAAGTGTGCTCCAAATGTGACTTCAGGTAGTGAAGGAATCAGCTCACTAAACAATTGACTTATTACTTCGGGTGTTGCACTTCCAATGGTATCGCTCAGAGCGATAATGCGAATATCAAATTCCTTATGCAATCTCTCGCTCCACTCTATCGCAATCTCCGGACTCCACGCATCACCGTAAGGATTGCCAAATCCCATGCTCAGATAAAGTACTAAATCCTTCTTGCTACGCGCAGTCAACGTGGCAATCTCTTCAACACGGGTTAGCGATTGTTCAATGGTCGCATTGGTATTGCGCATTTGAAATGTCTCAGAAATGGAAAACGGATATCCAAGAAATTGTATCTCATCGAAACTGCAGGCTGTTTCCGCTCCGCGTGAATTCGCTACTATGGCCAGTAACCTCGATGTCGCTCCGTTGATGTTTAGTCTTCCCAATACTTCAGCGGTATCGCGCATTTGAGGGATTGCCTTCTCCGAAACGAAACTTCCAAAGTCAATCGTGTCGAATCCTACTTTGAGAAGTTGATTGATGTAGCGAACTTTGTCATCTGTGGAAATCCATTCCGCAATGCCTTGCATGGCATCACGAGGACATTCAATAATCTTTATGCGCTCTGTCATTCTCTGCAAATTTATTCAGAAGCGCGACTGTTCTGTTTGTATAGATAAATTCGCGCTCAACATTTCCTAATCGTTTCGCTTTGATAGTTAAGAATATTCATACATACGTTTCATTTGATGTCGGCGATCTCAATAAAATCGCCCGTCAATTTCTTGTAGAATTTCCCTCTCCGGGAATATTCGCTGTCACAGGTGAAATGGGCGCCGGCAAGACTTCTTTCATAAGCGCAATTTGCCGTCAGTTGGAGTATGACTTTCAGGGCAGCCCTACTTTTTCGTTGGTAAATGAATACATAGAAACTGGAAAGCATGACCTATTGCACTTCGATCTTTACAGAGTGAAGAACATCCGCGAAGCAATGGATTTTGGTTTCGAGGAATACCTAGAAAGAAATGCCTACGTATTTATAGAGTGGCCGGAGGTGGTAGAAAATCTTTTACCGCAAAAAACAATACATGTCTCCATAGAATTGAGAGATGAAGACAGGATGATCTCCTTTTGAGTAATATCAGTGCTTGTGCTCTTCTGGCGCAGCTTCAACCACAGGCTCAGCATGATGCCCCTCTGCAGGCTGCGCCGCGTCATGGGCAGGCATCGCAGGCGTTTCCACCTTTACTTCTGTTTTTACTACTCCGAAGTTTGAATTCAAACGCTCTCTTGGTGGCTCAATTTTGTGATTGAGATTGGTGAGTAACAAAGACACAAACACGGTTGCAGGAATGATCGACCAAAGAATGGTTCTTTGTGTTGAAGAGTGGCCCGAATCTTTTTGACTCATAATGGAGAATTGAATTTGAATTTTATTGCGCGTCAAAAATAACCGAATCATCCAATTCATACTTAAACTTTCATATCAACATTTCCTTTTCAAAAGTTCGTTGAAGTAATTCCGCTACCTACGCTTAAATTGAATTATCTTCGGAACTCGATTTTCCGCAACCCGCTCATCCATCTATGGACAGTAAAAAAGAAGCCATTCGCGCTCTGGCAAAGGAAGCTGCGCTCATGCCGCAAGAAGAATTGTATGCCGTGGGCAAAAAGCACTCGAAGCTTATTATTGGTATTCCTTGCGAAACTTCTTTTCAAGAAAGACGGGTGGCTCTTGTTCCCGAAAGCGTTGCACTGCTGGTCAACAACGGACATGATGTAGTGGTAGAAACCAACGCGGGCAAGGCATCCAACTTTCAAGATCATGATTACAGTGAAGCGGGTGCGCGCATTGTATACAGTGCCGAAGATGTATTCAAAAGTGAAATTATTTTGAAAGTTGCTCCTCCAAGCATGGACGAAATAGCAATGATGCCCGGCCGACAAACGCTGGTCTCGGCTGTGCATTTACCTGTGCAAAAAGCTGAAACTTTCAATGCACTTTCCGCAAAAAAAATGACCGCGGTTGCTTGGGACTACATCAAGGACGAAACAAATATTTTCCCTGTAGTGCGCGCTATGGGCGAAATTGCGGGCAATACTTCTGTGTTGATCGCGGCAGAATATCTGAGCCATGCAAACGGCGGACAAGGACTCATGTTCGGCGGAATATCAGGCGTGAAGCCTACCGAAGTAGTAATCCTCGGCGCCGGTACTGTTGCTGAATTCGCTGTGCGTGCTGCTCTAGGTCTCGGAGCCAGTGTGAAAATTTTTGACAATAGCATTTATCGGCTTCGCAGACTTCAAAATGATATCGGAGCACGACTTTGGACAAGCACGATTCAACCTTCAGAGTTGCGCAATGCGCTCGATACTGCTGATGTAGCCATTGGTGCCATTCACACTTCCGGGAGTCGCACCCCTATCGTGGTTTCTGAAGACATGGTGAGCAATATGAAATACGGCAGTGTAATTGTCGACATCAGTATTGATCAAGGTGGCTGCTTCGAAACTTCACGCGTTACAACACATGACAAACCGGTGTTCAAAGAACATGGCGTGATTCATTATTGTGTACCTAACATTGCTTCACGTGTATCGCGTACCGCCTCCTATGCACTATCGAACATCTTCGCTCCTACTATGCTGGACATCGGTGATGAAGGCGGAATTGCCAATCTCATCAAGCATCAGGAAGGATTTCAGAACGGCGTGTACATGTACAATGGAACTCACACCAACGAAGCGATTGCAAGCATGTTCGACCTTCATTGGATGGACATCAGACTACTACTCGCTGTGTATTGAAAATGCCAAAGTTTTTTGAGCAGCTCAGGATGGAGCCTCTTCGCTTTCAGCTCCTCAATGTGGCGCCCAGCTTTTCTTCCAACGACTTCTGAATGCGACCCATCACCACATCTACTTGTTGGTCGGTCATCGTTTTTAAATCGTCTTGCAACATAAAACTTACCGCATATGATTTTTTTCCTTCTTCAAGATTCTTGCCTTCATACACATCAAAAAGATTCACTGACTTCAAAAGTTTACGCTCTGTTTCGAATGCTAGTCTTTCAATTTCAGCATAAGATGTTCCTTTGGACAACAACATCGAAAGATCTCTTCTCACAGCAGGAAACTTCGATGCTTCCTTGTAAGGAATTCTCGACATAGGAATTGACTTGATGACATTTTCCCACAAGACATCCGCCATTAATATCTGACCGGAAAGATCAAATTCCTTGAGAATATTCGACGAGGCAATTCCCAATCTTGCAAGCAGCATTTTTCCGGCGTAACATTCCACCCCACCCTGATAATGTGGATGAGATAAATTTGAAAAAGTAAAAGATCGAATCGTCAACGAATGCAGCATGTTTTCAATTTCACCTCGCAGATCACTGAACATCACGTCTGCTTGCGCATTGTTCCAGGATTCAGGTGATTTGCTTCCTGTAAGAAAAACCGACAATCTTTTTTCTTCTATATATTTTGAATTGTAGACCGAATAAATTTTTCCGAATTCGAACAATCTCAAATCTCCATTGCGAAAATTCTTGTTGTGACGAATGGCTTCAAGTCCATTGAAAAGCAATGTCTGACGCATCATGCCGAGATCACCACTCAAGGGATTCAAAATTTCAACAGCAGCATTTGCAGTGCTTTCATCCATCATCAAATCGCGGTACTTCATTCGCGTCAAACTCATCGACATCATCTCTGAAAATCCACGAGCAGCGAACAATGACGCAATGCGCTCTTGCAATTTCTCAACGTTGAGTTTCGGCGCAATTGATATAGATGTCCTCAAACCTTTTGGTGCTTCTATTTGGTCGTAACCATAAATACGCAACACTTCCTCTACAATGTCAGCCTCGCGCATTACATCGTTTCTGAATAACGGAACGCTCAACTGCAAGCCTTCATCCTTCTCAGAAACAATTTCAATTTCAAGATCACCAAGAATGCTCTTCACTTTGTCCTTCCCTATTTCCTTGCCAATAAGTGATGTCGCTCGTTGCCAATCATACTCAACCGCAAACGGTTTCAATTCTAATGGATAAATATCTGTAATGGCAGAGTTGATTTTTCCACCGGCTATTTCTGCAATCAATTGTGCGGCACGCTGCAATGCCCATATGGTCACTGAAGGATCGCATCCACGTTCAAATCTGAAACTTGCATCGGTATGTAATCCATGTCGCTTTGCTGTCTTCCTTACAAAAACAGAATTGAAATGAGCGCTTTCAAGAAAGATGGAAGTTGTTGATTCAGTAACTCCGCTTTCTAATCCTCCAAAAACACCTGCAATACACATTGGTTTTTCGGAGTCACAGATCATCAAATCTTCAATAGACAATTTACGTTCGACACCGTCAAGCGTGGTGAAGGTTTCCGCATCGTTGGCGAATCTTACGACTACTTTGTCACCACCAATTTTTGCAGCATCAAATGCATGCAGTGGCTGACCAATTTCATGCTGAACGTAATTCGTGATGTCTACTATATTGTTGATGGGGCGAAGTCCAATCACCACCAATCGATCACGCAACCACTTCGGTGACTCTCCAACTTTTATCCCACTTATTGTAATTCCTGAATATCGCGGACATGCCTCCACACCGTGCACTTCAACTGAAATTTTCGAAGCACTTTCGCTTGAATGCAATGCACTTAAAACCGGCTTCTTGAGTACAGGAGTATCCTTCTTTATACCTTCCATGTTGCGGATAGCTGCATAAAGATCTCGCGCTACACCGAAGTGCGAGAACGCATCCGTTCTGTTAGGTGTAAGCCCTATTTCAATACAATGATCGCCGGCCAATTGCAAATACTCAGCAGCAGGCTGACCAACAATGGCTGATTCATTGAGCACCATGATTCCATCATGACTTTTGCCAAGACCCAATTCATCTTCGGCACAAATCATTCCCACTGATTCCTGACCGCGTATCTTTCCCTTTTTGATAACAAAAGGCTCTCCTTCTGTTGGGTGCAATTTTGCGCCGATAGTTGCCACAAGTACCTTCTGGCCTTTGGCGACATTTGGCGCACCGCATACTATCTGGACTGGTTCGCCATTGCCCAGATTCACTTTTGTCAAACTCAATCGATCGGCATCCGGATGTCTTTCGCACTCCATTACTTCACCAATCACAATGCCTTGCAATCCACCCGGAACTGCTTCTACTTTCTCAACAGACTCTACCTCAAGACCAATCGCAGTGAGCACTTCAGATATTTCAGTAACATCCAATCGGGTGTCGATATATTCTCTCAGCCAGTTATAACTTATCTTCATGTTGCGCTTAATATCCGGAAATCCACCTCAACTGTACCTTCTTCTTATCCGGTTTGTGAATCAATAATTTGGAGCGCAAGTTAAATTCCGTATGCGATGACCGCATCATTTTTTTACCACGAAATCCAAAGCTTCGCTGTTCCTTTGAACCCATGAATAATGTACTTCATAAAAAACTCCGTATCAAAGAAAATATGCGCATCGGTGCCGTGACAAAACCTGAATCAATGATCGAGTCGCTATTGCCATTGCCTGACGGATGCAAAGTATCGAAATCGTTTTCATCAAAGGATGACGTCATTTTTTGGTTTGTAAAATCCTCCGGTGAAGTAATCGCTGGTGAAGAAGAAGTGCTTTCCGTTTTGAGTGATAAGAACATTGTCTGGATTGGTTACCCAAAAGGAACAAGCGGAATAAAGTCGGATCTTTCTCGTGATAAAGGTTGGGAATCATTGATGAAACGCAAAGACATTTCATTTGTCTCTTATATCGCTTTCAACGAAATCTGGTCAACCTTCTGCATCAGAAAAAAAACAGTAGCGGACAAAAAGAAAGAAGCAAACACAATAGAACGCGAAATTTTCAAATACGCAGATTCAAAAACAAAGACAATCATTTTACCAATAGATCTGGCAGCGATACTTGCAAAAAATAAAAAAGCAAAATCCATTTTTAACACGCTTTCATTTTCGAATAGAAGAGAATATATTGAATGGATCATTACCGCAAAACGAGAAGACACACGCCTTGCAAGACTTAAAGGCACAATAGAAAAACTTTTAAAAGGGTTAAAGAATCCAGCAGAACGATGAATAAAAAATACACAATGGCCATTCATGGTGGTGCCGGCACCATCGACAGAAATAAAATGACAGCTGAAAAAGAAGCTGCTTATAAACTCGGTTTGATGGATGCAATTACTATCGGAGAATCCATCCTTAGTAATGGCGGAACTTCATTGGATGCAGTTGAAGCCGTAGTCGTTTCACTTGAAAATTGTCCCCTTTTCAATGCGGGTAAAGGAAGTGTATTTACACATGAAGGTAATCATGAAATGGACGCCTCCATCATGCGCGGTGATACACTCGAGGCAGGCGCCGCCGCCGGAGTGCGCGGTGTTCAGAACCCTGTGTCGCTTGCCAGGGCAATCATGGAAAAAAGTGAACACGTAATGTTGTGTCGTGATGGTGCTGAAGAATTCGCTAAACACTGCAACATTATTTTTAGAGACGACGAATATTTCTTCGACGCATTTCGACATGCACAATGGAAACAAGCTGTGAAAGACAACGTGATTCAACTTGACCATTCCAATGAAAAAAAATTCGGAACTGTAGGTGCTGTTGCTCTTGACATTCACGGACACTTGGCAGCTGCCACTTCAACCGGTGGCATGACCAACAAGCGCTGGGGGCGCGCCGGTGATTCACCAATTATAGGTGCAGGTACTTACGCGAATGATGCTACTTGCGCTATCTCTTGCACCGGACACGGCGAGTACTTCATTCGCGCAGTTGTTGCTTATGACATATCTTGTTTGATGGAATACAAAGGACTTTCGCTGCAAGCTGCATGCGATATTGTTGTGAATGATAAACTCGTGAAATTAGGTGGTGAAGGTGGGCTGATTGCTGTAGACACACTTGGTAATATTTGCCTGCCATTCAACTCTGATGGTATGTACAGAGGATGGATTTCAGCAGGATCAGCTGCTGAAATTGCTATCTATCAATAACTGCATTAGTTCGTTTCAGCAACTGAAACACCCGGCACAAACAATCTTTCTTTTACAAGATATGAGTTACCGTGAACAAGAATATTCACCCGCAATCCCTCAACTGAAATCGGTGTTCCCAATCCCACGTCGGTGATATTGCTGTGAAGAATATCGCGGCCATCAATGATTACCACAGCTCCACTTCCAATCACTTCCATGTGATTTCCATGGGTGATGATCACGCCGGTGTCCTCACCTAGTCCTACACCTGTGCATGACGGATTGCTTGCTACTGCTTGAGCAAGGCGATTGAATCTTCCACGTTTGTCGAAGTGAGAATCGATTATTACGTTATTAACGAATGCAAGACCTGTAGTGATTTTTACTTCACCTTTCAAGTGGGCAAGATCACTCTTACCCTGATAAATCATGGTATTGCTCATGGCCATCGCACCGGCAGATGTACCGGCTATTACCAATCCGTCGTGATAACGCTCATGTAGAATATCCAGGAATTCTGTTCCACCGAAAATGGTGGTCAATCGCAACTGATCACCACCACTGAACATAACACCGTCACATTTTTTGATGCGATCAATGTACGCGGGAAACTTAGCTTCATCACGATTGCGGATATTCATCACGCCCACATCCGTGCATCCGATCTTACCGAACGCCGACAAATAATTTTCGCCTACCTCTTCAGGAATACTGCTGGCAGTTGTGATTACCTCAATGCGCGCATGTAAGCCACCCATCACGTGTTCAACACGCTTCAGAATACCCAATTCAAAAAAATTAAGGTTGTTCTTCTGGATGTAAGAGTCTTCTAAATCCGTCCCCTTGTCTTCTGCTCCGCCGATAGATATCAGCTTGCCTTTTGGAATTTCCAATGTCAATCAGTTTTTTGGTTGATAGACTGCAAATGTATTCCCTGATTTCATTAAGAAAAATCGAATCATTGATTCATTGAATTATTTTTCAACGTCTATGTATAACTATTTCGTCTGTATTGTCCTTATGTTTGTTTCCAACCAAAAAACTTTGCGAAATCGTGGTTAGGACGCGTCGATCGTCGTCATTTTTCCGGTTTCGCCCAATACCTATACTTATGCGCATTCTTGATATCAAAGTGATGAAAGGTCCAAATTATTGGAGTATTCGTCGTCATAAACTCATACAAATGAGACTCGATCTGGAAGAAATGGAGCAACGTCCATCCAATTCAATTGACGGTTTCGCTGAAAGACTTGAAAAACTTTTTCCAAGTATGTATGGACATCGTTGTTCTGTTGGAGAACCTGGTGGATTCTTCCAAAGGGTGAAAGAAGGAACATGGATGGGCCATGTTATCGAGCATATTGCTCTCGAATTGCAAACTCTTGCGGGAATGATGTGCGGTTTCGGTCGTACACGTGAAACTTCTACACCCGGAGTTTATAATGTTGTGTTCAGTTATATGGAGGAGAAGGCCGGACAATATGCTGCACGTGCTTCTGTACGCATTGCCGAAGCATTAATAGCCGGTAAAGAATATAGCCTCGAAGAAGATATTCAGAAACTGCGTGAAATACGCGAAGACGAACGGCTTGGTCCGTCAACTGGGTGTATCGTTGATGAAGCTGCAGCACGTGGCATTCCTTATATACGTCTCAATAGGCACTCTCTTGTTCAGCTTGGATATGGCGTGAATCAGCGACGCATACGTGCCACAATAGCAAGTAGCACCGGAAGCATCGCAGTTGACATTGCCTGCGATAAAGAAGAAACTAAAAATTTACTTGGCGCAGCTGAAATACCCGTTCCAAAAGGACGCATAGTATTTACTGAAGAAGGATTGAAAGATGCGATTGACTCAATCGGCTACCCCATCGTTACAAAACCGATCGACGGTAATCATGGAAAAGGTGCCACAACAAATATTACAGATTGGGAAGGTGCGGTGCTTGGTTTGCACGCATCAAAAAAATATTCTCGCGGTGTAATTGTGGAAAAATTCATCACCGGAAAAGATTTCCGAATACTGGTGATCAACTACAAATTCGTGGCAGCAGCCATCCGCAAACCTGCCGCTGTGATGGGTGATGGCATAAACACTATTAAGGAACTCATTGACATTACCAACAGCGATCCACGTCGCGGCTATGGTCACGAGAAAGTACTTACACAAATTACTATTGATGATTTCCTCATGGAAATGCTCAACCGCGAAGGCCTGACTTTGGATTCTGTCTTGGATAAAGGACGCGAAGTTTTCCTTAAACCAACTGCAAACTTGAGTACCGGTGGAACTGCAACCGATGTGACGGAGATGGTCCACCCGGATAACGTATTCATGGCTGAACGTATAGCACGAATTATCGGACTAGACATTTGTGGTATCGATGTGATGGCTACCGATCTTAGCACTCCGGTTAAAGATAACGGTGGTGCCATTTTAGAAGTGAATGCAGCGCCAGGCTTCCGCATGCACATTGAACCAACGGAAGGTCTTCCGCGAAATGTTGCCGAACCGGTAATCGATATGTTATATCCGCCAGGAACCGATGCAAGAATTCCAATTATCGCTGTGTCCGGCACCAATGGTAAAACTACTACCACTCGATTAATGGCACACATGGTAAAAAACATGGGCTATAAAGTAGGATATACAACTACTGACGGTGTCTACATTCAGAATCAATTGATGATGCGCGGTGATTGCACCGGTCCTATCAGCACCGAATTTGTACTGAAAGATCCAACGGTGGATTTCGCTGTCCTTGAGTGTGCTCGTGGCGGAATTCTACGCGCAGGACTCGGCTTTCATCGCTGCGATATCGCCATTTGCACGAATGTAGCTGAAGACCATTTGGGTTTGCAAGACATTGATACGCTTGAGCAACTGGCACGTGTAAAAAGTGTTGTCGTTGAAAGCGTGATGCCATCCGGTTATGCCATTTTGAATGCCGACAATCAATACACACTCGGAATGGCCAAAGGGCTCGAGTGCAAAGTCGCTTATTTCTCGCTGGATGAAAACAATCCTGCCATTCAGAAACATATTAAAGAAGGTGGACTTGCTGCCATTTACGAAAATGGTTATGTCACCATTTGCAAAGGTACCTGGAAGATTCGCGTAGAACGCGCAGCCAACATACCTCTCACCTTTGGTGGTAGAGCAACCTTCAACATTTCCAACATCCTTCCCTGTCTACTGGCTGGATTCACTCGCGGTTTTGATATTGAAGACATGCGCAATGCCTTGCTCACATTCATCCCTTCGCCGGCACAAACTCCGGGAAGAATGAATATGTTCCACTTTAAGAATTTCACCGTAATGGTAGACTATGCCCACAACACCCACGGCTTCATGGCCATAAGTGAATTCCTAAGTAAAGTGGACGCATCTCCGAAGGTGGGTATCATTGCCGGCGTTGGTGATAGACGCGACGAAGACATTGTTAATCTGGGAAGAATCGCGGCAGGAATGTTTGACGAGATTATTATTCGGCAAGACAAAAACTTACGCGGCAGAAGCGAGGAAGAACTCATTGAATTGATGACTCGAGGTATTCATGAAGTCAATTCTGAAAAGAAGCTTACCATTTTCAGAAAAGAACGCGAGGCAATCGATTATGCCATTCGCAGCGCTCTGGCAGGTTCCTTCTTGACGATTTGCAGCGACGTTGTGCCCGACGCACTCGATCAAATTATGAAATTGAAAGAAGAAGACGAGGGTGTGATGGTATAAATCCGATTCACATTCCAACTCATAATAGAAGCGTAGTCTCAACTGAGTTGAACTACACTTCTTGCTTTTCAGCAAAATAATTTACGATTGCCTTCTTCACCAAAAGTTCCTGCTCTGAAGCCGAAAGCGGTGGAAGCTGTGCTTTGCGTTCGAAGTGAGGCCATCCGTCATCATCTCTACCTATAAATTCATAATAGCCATAAGGCACAAGCAACGAACAAATACCGACGTGCATCAGTTCTACTTTTTGGTCCTTCTTATAAGGTTCGTAATCCTTACCAAGTTCTTGTACTCCTATCAAAAATAGAATTGCACCATAATCGAGCTTCTCCCCAAATGAGGCAGAAATTCTGCTAACAGTTTCATTCCAAGCCTTTTCAAATAAATAATCCATATTAGAATCCAAATATTGTGTAAAATAATGAAAAAAATTAAACAACCATTAATGTCGAATCCGTCATCACATTAGCTATTTTAGCGTCGCCTAAAAGAAACCTAGCGACATTATTAAGATGAAACAAATTCTACAACTGTGTTGTTCTACCTTTGTTATGCTACTGTCTGCCAGTAGTATAGGTCAGGTTAATAGTCAGCTTTTGGATGCGCAGCATCGCGTAATCACTGATTCTACGAAGGCCAAATTTACCCGTGAAGTGACAACTGTCAACGATAGCCTTTATAATGTTTCCCTAAATTTTATTACAGGTGAGACTTTTATGTCAGGAGTCTATGTGGACCCCAAACTCGAAATAGCCAATGGTGACTTCGTTTATTTCTATGCGAATGGCAAAAAAGAATCTCAGGGAAGATTCAAAAATGGCTACAAAGTAGGCATCTGGAAACGCTGGAATTTCGAAGGTGTTGCCAAACCCGACAGATATTATCCTGATGAAGATTTCAAACCAAACAATCGAACATCTAAACCGGCGAAATTCCCCGGGGGTATGGCAGCACTGCAATCACTTGTCAACGATAGTTTGCTTTACCCTGATGAAGCTCGTGAAAGAAAACTGGAAGGAACCGTTTATGTGACTTTTACCATTGATGCAACCGGTGAAGTGAGTCGTCCACAAGTTTCTGACGGTGTTCACTACTTATTGGATGAAGAAGCTTTGAGATTTGTGACTTCTATGCCTACATGGACACCTGCCGCTAAAAACGGAATGCCGGTTGACTCCAATTACATCATGCCCATTACTTTCGATCTCGGCACGCACACTACAAGTGATGTCGCACCGAAGGACAACCTTTTGAAAAATTAACCTGTCTTAGATACTCTTAACTGAGGGGGTTGGTTCTTTTGAATCAACCCTTTTTTTTGTGCCTAATGCTGCTGGGTTTAAAATTGTTGGATATTGAAAATTTGCCGCACTTCAAAAGGCGCATTCATGGCTGAATATAAAATCCAACAAATCTTGTTTTCGGTGGCTTACTCCGCTCAATCAAATTCACTTATAGCGATCAAGAATGTGTTACCAATTTTCTGTTACTAAAGAAAAATAGCAACACTTTTTTAGTTACAGATCTTAATTCGAGATTAAGGTAATATGTCCTGAACATATGTGACCTGATTAATTGCTTCATAACTGATAACAAAAAAGGCTGTCTTAAAAAAGACAGCTTTTTCCGTTACTTGTCGGGATGACACGACTCGAACGTGCGACCTCACGCCCCCCAGACGTGAACTCTACCAACTGAGCTACATCCCGAAATTCATTTCGCGGTTGAAATTTAGGGGGTGCGAAAATAATGCGCCAGGAGGGCATCATTGAAAATTCCAAATTGAAAATTGAAAATTGCCTCCATCATTCACGATAACAACACTCAGTTCTCTTTGAATTGATGAAAAGAAAAAGCCCTGTCGGGTTGACAGGGCTTCGAAATTTTATTCTTTTGAAATCACTCGATGGTGATCGTTTCTTCTGTCGTCTTTTCCTCTTCAATTTTGATAATGCCATCACCAATTTGTGCTCCCTTTGATGCAGCTACATCAAGAACAGCAAATCCGGCCTGACCTTTTTTGTAAAACTCACTGAAATCAAAACTCACCTTGCCAGTTCCATTTGTAATCTGAGTGGTATCAAATCGAATAACATTGGGGGGCGGTTGACTCTGAGATGAAACTGCATATAGCCGAACTGCAGCGCCTGGTACTGCCTGCCCTTGAGCATTCACAACCAAAATGGTAGCTATGGTGTGTTTGTCCTTTTTACATCCGCTTATAGCGAAAAAAAGACCTGCCAACATGGCGGCTCCAAACATCATTAATATGCGCGATTGTTTCATAAGACCTTCTAGTTTTAAGCGAAACAAAGAAACACCATTTTTCCCTACATCAAAGACCAAAAATTCAGAGTATAAAAATTCACTTGTTGAAAATCATACATGAAGATTCAATTCTTCTGGCACTAGTTCTTCTTTTGGGTGCATTCTTCGTCTTAAATTCGCCAGCCGTAACTGGCAAGCCATCTAAGGCTGACCGAATATCGACAGACAATGAAAAGACTTAGTTTATTCCTTATTGGTTGCTCAACTGCCGTTGTGTTTTGCAATGCAACGGGATGCAAAAACAAAAACGCAACAACGCAAAGTACAGAGGTCACTGAAACAGTAGCCGAAGTGAAAGAGGAGCCAATGGCGGATAAGCCGGTAACGGGAAGTGATTTGATGCCCGACAACGCCAAAGTTCTGATCAAGACAAACTATGGCGATATGCTCGTGGCGCTATACAATGAAACACCACTTCACCGTGACAATTTCCTGAAATTGGCTTCCGAGAAATACTACGACGGACTTCTTTTTCACCGCTGCATTCGCAATTTTATGATTCAGGGTGGAGATCCTGGTAGTCGCGGCGCTGCACAAGCACAAATGCTCGGTGGTGGTGGTCCAGGCTATACCATTCCCGCTGAATTCAGAGCGAACCTGATTCACAAAAAGGGCGCACTTTCCGCTGCCAGACAAGGCGATCAGGTGAATCCAAAGAAAGCTTCCAGCGGAAGTCAATTCTATATTGTCCAAGGTCAGACTTGGAATGACATGCAGCTCGGTCAAATGGAAATCAACTGTTCAGCCTCTGTACCTGGATTCAAGTATAGCGACGACCAAAAATCGGTATATAAAACGCATGGTGGCACAGCGCAGCTAGATATGAATTACACCGTTTTCGGAGAAGTAATTCAAGGGCTTAACGTGCTGGACAGCATTGCTGCACAACCAACAGCTCCCGGCGACAGACCTTTGAAAGATGTTGTGATGCAAATGGTAGTCGTTCAAAAAACTCATAAGTAATTGCTGGATGCAAGAGAAAATCAACCAATACCTCGCTGATGTAAGCGCTTTCATGACGGACAAAAGTCAGGAGGTGGAAAATTTTCGCATCAAATACCTCGGCCGAAAAGGCCTGTTGAATGACCTTTTTGAAGAATTCAAAAAAGTATCCAACGACCAGAAAAAAATACTTGGTCAGGAACTGAATAAATTAAAAACTGCGGTCCAGGAAAAGCTAGACTCACTTCAACAGAGTGATGGCAGTTCGACAGGTTCAATTGAGGACATAGACTTCACCAGGCCATCCGGCTCCTTGCCCATAGGCTCACGTCATCCACTTTCAATTGTAAGAGGTGAAATTCTCGACATATTTTCACGCATTGGATTCACAGTTGCCGATGGTCCTGAAATTGAAGACGACTGGCATGTGTTCTCAGGACTCAATTTCCCTCCGGAACATCCTGCACGTGATATGCAGGATACATTCTTTATTCAGAAAGCCGACGATGATGGAAAGAAAGAAATGGTTCTTCGAACTCACACCAGCAGCGTGCAGGTTCGTGCTATGGAAACACAAAAGCCGCCAATCAGAATTGTGATGCCGGGTCGCGTATTTAGAAACGAAGCTGTAAGTGCTCGTGCACATTGCCAATTTCATCAGATAGAAGGTTTGTATATCGACGAAGGCGTGTCATTCGCTGATATGAAACAGACGCTTCTTTATTTCACACAGGAATTTTTCGGAAAAGCAAAAATTCGTCTGCGTCCATCCTACTTTCCATTCACTGAGCCCAGCGCTGAAGTGGATGTCTATTGGGGACTGAATTCTGAAGCTGATTACCGAATAACAAAAGGTACCGGATGGCTGGAAATTATGGGCTGCGGAATGGTTGATCCGGCCGTCTTAACTGCCAGCGGAATTGATCCAAAAAACTACAGCGGTTTCGCATTCGGTATGGGCATCGAGAGAATTACCATGCTGCGCTATCAAATTGACGACCTGCGAATGTTCTTTGAAAATGACGTTCGCTTTTTACGTCAATTCAGCTAACGAAGTCCGCATTTTTTCTCATTCATCCTGAACGACTCAACCACAAGTCGAACCATTTTCAAATAAGCAACACAAGATTTGCAGCACAAGATCTGCGCTGTAATGCATTGTCAGGGCTCACAAGAAACTATATTTGCAACAACAATATTTCACTATGGCAACAGAAATAGCAACGAATAAAATGACCGCTAACAAAGGGACAGCAACGAATAATTCACGATTCACCAAAGAAATCTATGTGCGCTGGTACAGAGAAATGCTTTTGATGCGTCGTTTCGAAGAGAAATGTGGTCACCTCTACATTCAGCAAAAATTCGGTGGGTTTTGTCACTTGTATATCGGACAAGAAGCTATTCTGTCCGGAATGATGGAAGCCATCACTAAAGATGACAATGTCATCACTGCTTATCGCGATCACGCACATCCACTTGTGATGGGTTCTGATCCGAAGCAGGTAATGGCTGAATTGTATGGCAAGCAAACTGGACTTTCAAAAGGAAAGGGTGGTTCGATGCACATGTTTGATAAGGAAAAAAATCTATTCGGTGGACATGGAATAGTTGGTGCACAAATTCCAATGGGCGCGGGAATCGCATTTGCTGATCAATACAAAGGCAATAAGAATCTTACCGTATGCTTCTTCGGCGACGGAGCCGCTAGACAAGGCGCATTGTACGAGACCTTCAATATGGCGATGACCTGGAAATTACCTGTCATTTTCGTGATTGAAAACAATCAATACGCAATGGGAACATCTGTTGAGCGCACTTCAAATGTGACGGATCTCTCCATGCTCGGGTCATCTTTTATGATGCCCTCAGCTTCTGTGGATGGTATGCGACCTGAAGCAGTTTGTGAAGCCATGGAAATTGCAGCAGAAAGAGCACGAAGCGGCAATGGCCCAACTCTTCTCGATATTCAAACCTACAGATACAAAGGTCATTCGATGAGTGATCCGCAGAAATACAGATCAAAAGAAGAAGTTGCGGCTTATCAGGAACAAGATCCAATCGAACATGTTTTAAAAGTGATCCGTGAAAACAAGTGGATGACTGAAACAGACATTGAAGCTGTTGAAGCCGAGATTAAAGTTGTGGTAGAAGATTCTGTGAAGTTTGCAGAAGAATCTCCGCTTCCGCCTGTGGAAGAATTGTATAAGGATGTCTATTCACATGATGACTATCCATACGTTAAAGATTAAATGAAATTCAACACCCTTTATTAGAAAAAATATGGCTGAGATAGTACGCATGCCCAAATTGAGCGACACGATGACTGAAGGTACCGTGGCCTCATGGAATAAGAAAGTAGGCGACAAAGTGAAGACCGGTGATGTGCTCGCAGAGATTGAAACAGACAAGGCCACCATGGAATTTGAATCTTTCCAGGATGGTGTGCTTTTATATATCGGTGTAGAAAAAGGTCAGACCACAAAAGTGGACGCAATTCTCGCTATTCTTGGTAATGAAGGTGAAGACGTAAGCGCATTGATAGCAGCAGAGGCGGCAGGAACATCTGCTCTTGCGGCCAATCCGGCAGTTGCTACAATAACGGCAGCAACGACCACTGCAGCGGCGGCACCTGGTGCAGCAGCAGTTGTAGCTGAGCCTACACAGTCTCATGGAGGAAATGGAAGATTGAAAGCTTCACCACTCGCGAAAAAAATTGCTGAAGACATGGGCATCGATATTGGCCGTGTTGCAGGCAGTGGGGATGGCGGAAGAATTATCCGACGCGACATTGAGAATTATTCACCTGCAGCAACAGCAACAGTTGCTGCGGCTCCGGTGTTCGTGGCTTCCGGTACCGAAAAATATACTGAGGAGAATGTTTCTCAGATGCGTAAAACAATTGCACGCCGATTGGCAGAAAGCAAATTCACTGCTCCACACTTCTATTTAACAATGGAGATTGACATGGAGAATGCGATGGCTGCGCGCAAGTCGATGAATGATAACGGAGATGTGAAGATTTCCTTCAACGATATGGTTGTGAAGGCAACGGCAATGGCCTTGCGCAAAAATCCGAAAGTCAACTCTTCATGGTTGGGTGATACCATTCGCTACAATCAACACGTCCACATCGGTGTAGCCGTTGCGGTTGAAGATGGATTACTTGTTCCGGTTGTTCGTTTTGCGAATGAAAAGGGACTTGCACAAATTGGTGCTGAGGTAAAAGTTTTTGCCGACAAGGCGAAAAACAAAAAACTGCAACCATCAGATTGGGAAGGAAACACCTTCACCATTTCGAATCTTGGAATGTTCGGTATTGATGAATTCACAGCGATTATCAATCCGCCGGATGCATGCATACTCGCTATTGGTGGAATCAAATCAGTACCGGTAGTGAAGAACGGAGCGGTTGTTCCCGGGAATGTGATGAAAGTAACCTTGAGTTGCGATCACCGCGTGGTAGATGGCGCTTCCGGTGCAGGTTTCTTGCAAACATTCAAATCTTATATGGAAAATCCTGTGATGATGTTGGTTTGATAAAACCGACAACATTCATTTAAATAAATCAAACCCGGAAGTTTTTCTTTCGGGTTTTTTATTTGGTAAATTCTTGAAACGAAGGAGGTGTCGTTGAATTTCACTTCTACGTCAATGGAAAAAGTTTTAACACGGAGAAATGGAGGATTGGAGAAATATTCGAAGATCCAAAACGCGTTTCACGAACGGTTTTTGAATATTGAATCTTCGAATGCGCTTTGAACAGAGTGAGACATTGCGTCAATCCAAACGTGGCTCGTTAAACGCGCTTAGTGGAACATCTCTTTCACCTTATGGAAAAAGCCTTTGTCTTTACTGCCGGGACTGGGTTTGAAGTTAGCCGAGTTGCGCAATTTTTCGAGAAGTTTTTTCTCGTCGTCATTGAGTTTTTGTGGTGTCCATACATTGATGTTCACCAACAAATCTCCTTGCCCATATCCGTTGACATCTCGTAAACCTTTGCCTTTGAGACGCACAATTTTTCCACTTTGCGTTCCCGGTTCAATTTTGATTTGTGCTCGTCCCTTTACCAGTGGTATCTCAGCAGGTGCGCCCATGGCAGCATCCGCGAAGTTGATGTATAGATCGTAGTACAGATTGATGCCTTCGCGCTTGAGATCAGGATGCTCTTCTTCTTCAATCTGAACCAACAGATCGCCCGGTACGCCACCAAATGGTCCTGCATTTCCTTTTCCGGCAACATTGAGTGTCATGCCCTCACCAACTCCAGCCGGAATATTGATTTCCATTACTTCTTCGCTTCTCTTCTGACCGTTCTCGTCTGCATCCTTTGGCTTATTCTTAATGCTTTTTCCAGCACCATGACATTTCGGACAAGTAGAGGTCGTGGCCATTTGACCCAGAATAGTATTCGTGACACGTCTCACCTGACCACTTCCACCGCATCCGGTGCATGTATCGAAAGTGACATCGCTAGCATTGATCAGTTTAAAAACTTTGATTTTTTTAGTCGTCCCGTTGGCAATTTCCTCAAGGTTCAATTTCACTTTGATGCGAAGGTTGGAACCTTTCACGGTGCGACGACCACCTCCGCCACCAAAGCCGCCACCACCACCACCGAAAGCTCCTCCGAAAATATCTCCAAACTGAGAGAAGATATCGTCCATGTTCATGTGTTGACCACCACCAAATCCGCCACTACCACCCATTCCTGAGTGCCCGAATTGATCGTATTGTGCTTTCTTCTGCGGATCACTCAACACACCATAAGCATCTGCCGCTTCTTTGAATTTGTCTTCCGCAGACTTATCACCTTGGTTTTTATCAGGGTGAAATTTCAAAGCCATCTGGCGGTAAGCCTTTTTGATTTCAGCTTCAGAAGCGCCTTTGCTTAAACCTAAAACGTCGTAGTAATCTCTTTTTGCCATGTCGGTTAAATCTCTTAAAGCCTATTGACCAATGATCACCTTTGAAAATCTGATGACCTTGTCATTGAGCGTATATCCCTTCTCTACTTCATCTACCACCCTGCCCACCATGTCCGGTGTTGGTGCAGGTATTTGAGTGATGGCCTCGTGAAAATCAGTATCGAAATCTTTTCCGGTACTTTCAAGTGGTCTCAAGCCTTTGCTTTCAAGTTTTCTGTAAAGCTTTTGATGAATGAGAACAAAACCTTCTTTAATGGCCGCAGTGTCCTCAAGTGATTCGTTTGCTTTCACCGCTCTATCGAAATCATCGAGTATAGTCAGCATTTCTTTGATCATGTCAGAAGAAGCCGAAACAACCAATTCTGAACGCTCTTTCATACTGCGCTTTCTGAAGTTATCAAACTCCGCAGCAAGTCGAAGATATTTATCCTTCCAGTCCGCCGCTTCGGTCATCCATTTTTCCTCTTCGGACTTCGGTTCTACCGTCTCTGTGGGATTCTCCGGAATTCCCATGTCCGGATTATGTGCATCAGTGAGCGTGTGCTCTCCATCGGGAATATTGATCGATTCTTTATTTTCTTCGTGATTCATCTTTTCAAAAAAATTCTTTAATCGGGATTTCAAGTTTTTTGCCATTGTGTGTTTTGTAGTCAATCTGGCAGATTCTGCATAAAAAAAGCCCCCGTAAAAACGGGGGCACAAATGTAAGTCTTTGTAATGTGCAGCCTACAGGCTTTTCACGTACATGTCGAGTTGCTTGTGCAACTCAAGTCCACGCAAGTTTTTGGCTACGATAATTCCTTTTTCATCAATCAAAAAACTCATTGGAATGCTTGTGACACCATAAACGGCAGCAGCGCCATTCTGCCAGCCTTTCAAATCACTCACGTGATATTTCCAAACGAGGCCATCTTTATCAATTGCTGCTTTCCAGGCATCCTTGTTTTGATCAAGTGATACTGAGAAAATTTCAAATCCTTTTGCCGTTTTGAATTTAGCCTTTTGGTATTTGTCATAAGCACCGACTACGTTTGGATTCTCTCGGCGGCAAGGTCCGCACCACGATGCCCAAAAATCGATCAATACCATTTTACCTCTTAGTGATGACAATTTAGTTTCCTTACCATCAATGTTTGCCATGATGATATCCGGTGCTTCATCGCCTATGGCTGTGCCAACTTTCGCCTGTATTTCCACCATCTTCATGGCTATTGCCGGGCGTTCAACTGTTTTGAAACTGTAAATGATTGTGGCGAAACCGAAGATTGCCATTAGTGCTGTGATTTTTCTCATGAAATTCTTTTCTTTTTTACGCGGTTAAAATTATGCGTTCGTGCGGCTTCATAAACCAAACATTCTGCCAAAAGTGCATTTCTAACGAAACTCATCCGGATATAGTTGCTCTTATTCTACTCTTTTTATATCTGCACCAATTGCGCGAAGACGGGTTTCAATATCCTGATAACCTCTATCAATTTGCTCAATATTTTTTATCACACTTTTGCCATTTGCTGCCAATGCAGCTATCAGCATGGAAACTCCGGCGCGAATATCAGGAGATGACATGGTAATGCCTCGCAATTTTGTTTCGCGATTACTTCCGATGACTACTGCTCTGTGGGGATCGCACAAAATTATTTTCGCACCCATGTCAATGAGATTGTCGACGAAAAACAATCTGCTTTCAAACATCCACTGATGGATGAGCACACTGCCTTTGGCTTGGGAAGCTGTGACCAACGCAATAGAGATAAGATCGGGAGTGAAGGCCGGCCATATGCCATCGCGAATGGTAAGCATAGAACCATCGATCAAACTTTGAATCTTATATGATTCCTGAGAAGGAAGATAGATGTCATCACCACGGAATTCCATCTCGATTCCCATTTTCTTGAAAACATTGGGGATAACACCCAATTCTTGTATTGCACAATTCTTAATTGTAATTTCTGATTGCGTAGTTGCTGCTAAACCTATGAAGCTGCCAATTTCAATCATGTCAGGCAACATCCGATGTTCGCATCCGCCAAGAGCATCTACACCTTGAATAATTAATTTGTTAGATCCTACGCCGGAGATGTTTCCTCCCATGCGAATGATCATTTTGCACAGCTGCTGAATATATGGTTCGCATGCCGCATTGTAAATGGTTGTCTCACCTTTCGCCAATGATGCGGCCATCAAAATATTTGCAGTACCGGTAACAGATGCTTCATCCAGCACCATGTATGCACCTTTTAGATTCTTTGCATTGATCTTATAGAATCTTTCTTCCTTGAGATGTTCGAATGTAGCGCCTAGATTTTCGAATCCACGTAGATGTGTATCAACGGGACGTCGGCCAATTTTATCACCTCCCGGTTCCGGAATGTATGCTACACCAAATCGAGCAAGCAATGGTCCGATGATCATGATTGAGCCACGCAATGCGCCGCCCTTTTTCTTGAAATCATCCGTCAACAAATATTCGAGGTTGACATTGTTCGCCATGAATGAATAGGTGCCATCAGAAATTTTGCTCACGACAACGCCCATTTCAGCCAGGAGTTCAATCAACTTCATCACATCCCTGATATTGGGAATGTTTGAAATCGTAACTTTTTCTGGAGTGAGAAGGACCGCTGAGACAATCTGCAGCGCTTCGTTCTTTGCACCTTGCGGCACCACTTCACCTTTTAATTTTTTCCCGCCTACAATTTCAAATGATGCCATAATCTTTCACAGTTGTTTATTCTATGCGAAAGAAACAGGAAGCCATCATGATTTGATGCGTTGCAAACTAAATTATTGACAGTCGATAGTGGTGAAATATCAATGAACGATTTTCATACGCTTTCTACCGAGTGATCCGAGATAAGACATGGATAACTCTATCCCACCCGGACGCTTATCTAGGTAAGGCATTTTAGCAACGCGCAAGTCGTAACCAATGGTGACGGTGTAGGACCTTTTGTATTCAAATCCAATGAATGGTTGAATTGCATCTTTATTTCTGTAGAACAAACCTGCTACTGCCGCGCTGGAAGTTTGCACGTCTGTATAACGGCTATCATCTCCAAAGCGATAGGCGAATGTTGTTCCCAATACAATTTCCATGGCACCTGCCTGGCGTTGAACCAAGGCATCGTATTTCAAATCGAAATGTTTGTATTTCTTCGACCAGGAGAAATGAAATGTCTGACGGATTTTCAACTTGTCATTTCCTTTTGCGACAAATGTTTTTTGTTGACCTCCGTGAAACATGCCATAGCCCAGGTTGAATTTTTTTCTTTTCTTATGCTTCCAGTTGATACCTGCGCCGATGTCGGCAAATCCTCGTTTGGTACTAATAAATCTCTCGCGATCGTTCATTGTAGGATCGTAATTCACACCATTGTATTGAGAGTCCCAGGCAAGTCCATCGAAATTGATACTTCTCTGTTCATAACCCAATTGAAATCCGCCGGACAAAAGATCATTGTTACTTGCCAGCAAGTGATATGCTGCAGTCCCTTTGACCATGAAGGTTTTCTGTTCTGCCTTGCCGGCTTCATCCTGCAAAACGAGTAAACCAAATCCCGTGTAGTTATCGTTGTAGTAGCTCAGCAACTTATATTGCCCTTCAAACCCGTTGGTTTTAAAACCCGAACCAACTGAACGCCACTGACTTTTATGAACGATAGTTCCTTTGAATGTTTGTTCGAACTGGCCTGTCAATGCAGGGTTGTACATTTGAACGACGTTGCCGAATTGGGTAAAGTGCACATCTTGTGCATCTACATTCGAGATTGACGAGAAAATGAACGCCACAGATAGCAAAACAAAAACGCTTCTATTAAATATTCGTGTCATCATATTATCGAACAAGAACAATTTCACCTGTTTTCTCAATTTTTTCGTTACCGATAAATGCTCTCATAGCATAAAAGTAATTACCCGTATTGGCAGGCTGCCCGCGCAACTGTCCATCCCATCCCACTTTAACATCATTGGTATAAAAAACCTCTTCTCCCCATCGGTCATAAAGATGAAACTCGATACGGGTAACGCCGAATCCACGGACAAAAAGGGTATCATTATTACGATCTCCGTTAGGGGAAAAAATATCCGGAATGAACAAAGGCTCAGCAGGCAGAATGCAAAGTGGCTTGACAATTTGTGAAGTACATCCGCCATCATTCATTATGCTCAAAGTTATCTGGAAGTTACCGGCAGCGCCATAGGCTTGGTTTAGATTTTGACCGGGTAGATAAGGGGCGAAAGTTCCATTGCCAAAATTCCAGGTTCCTGTGGTTCCGTTTTGCGATAGATCAATTACGCCAATATTTTGCATATCCTCAAAAGGAATACAAGCCAGATTGGGCGTAATACTGAAATTAGCTGTTACCAATGGAAATGCAGGAATAACACCCTGTGATTGAGCATTACATCCATTGATAAGGTCTGTAATTACAAGAGTCCATGTTGTTCCGGCATTGGCATAAAGCGTATCTGTTGGCTCTGTGTTATTCCAAAGGAGATTATACGAACCCTCCGGAAGCGCTACCTGAGCTGTAGCCCAACCTTGTTGGCCGGCGCACACCAATAAGCTTGTATCAATTACAAATAAAATCGCAGGAACAACATCGATTGAAAGACTTGCAGAAACAGGTAGAGAACAATTATCATCTACAGTAACTGTAATTGTTGTTGGCACTCCCGGCACAGATGTATTGGTAGCAACCGGAAATCCTCCATTGCTCCATGAGTATGTATATCCGTTTAATGTATTGCCTCCGGTAACGACTGATGTCAGGGTGACTGCCTGATTATCGCAAATCAACAAATCACTGGCGGTTAAAGAGAGCGAGAGCTCAGGGTAAATTACAAAGTCGACAGTATCGCTGGTCTCCGGACAATATGCCGGCATGTAGCGATAGATTACCTGATAGGAGCCAGGACCGAGTTGCGAAGGATTGAAAGTATTGGTACCCAAAGAACCCAATAATATTCCTCCGGGAGGTGAAACGCTAAAGTTAACGTTTGTATTCTGCATGCAATAAGATGCGTTGAGACCTGTAATACCGGCTTGTTGAGTAGCTTCAACAGTTACGGACAAGCTATCAGAACACCCCGCAGGACTAGACCAATAAACGAAAAAAGTACCGGGCGTCGCTACTGCAGGATTGAACATGCCTGTAGAAGCGTTGGTGATTCCGTTGCCCGTCCAGGTGCCACCCGGAGTAACTGTAGGCATAATAGGCGCAGCAGGTGAACTGGAACAAAATGTCAATGGGGTATCGGAAAGATTGTTTGGAAAAACACTTATTGTAATTATATCAGAACAAGTGTTCATTGTGTAAGTAACAGTATAGGTTCCAACGCCAACAACAGACGGGTTGAAAAAATAACCTGTTCCTTGATTGCCTGTAACTCCCGGTCCTGTCCAGACGCCGCCGGTTGGAAAAGCTCCTCCTGTTAAAGCAGAATCGAGAGCTACGGTTGGATTATCCAAACAAAAGGAAAGAACGGACTGCGTTACTGCAGTCTGTAGCACATACACAAACATTGTATCTACACAGCCATTCGACGCGTGGTAGAGAATGGTCGTTGTGGTATTATTCGGTATAATCAGAGGATTAAACAAACCAGTTGTTGCATTATTGATAGCTCCAACCGGACTTGTCCATACGCCACCAGGTGGCAATGGCGAATTGTCTAGAACAAGGGGACTTTGTTCCGGACATGCAGTGTGGAAATAATCAACATTAATCTCTTTGATAAAGACGTTGAATATCTGATTGCAACCATTGATGGTATAAGTAAAACTTTGATCACCGGCCGGCATGTCTTGCGGGGCGAATGTTCCGAGTGAAGTATTCACGATTCCATTACCACTCCAAACGCCGCCGAATGGTGCAAAGACGATAGTATCTAACCAAATGGATTGACAAACGGGCGGAATAGTAAATGGCCCGGTGATATCATCGACATTGACGCTGAGAACATCTGTGCATCCATTAACACTGTATGTGATGGAGTATGTACCAGCTGCCACCGGATCAAACATACCCGGGGCGGTTGTGTTGGGGCCCGACCATGTTCCACCCGTTGGCGTTGCCTGTAATTGAAATGCAGGACTACCGGGACATGCCGCCGTTACATCTTGAGCAGAAATAGGAGTCACGGTAATGGCTATGCTATCAATACAGCCGGCAGTCTGAAAATACACATAGTTGATTCCTGCATTCGCCTGATCGGGATCAAAGGAAGAGGTGGCGGAAATAACACCATTCCCTGACCATGTGCCTATGCCAGAAGCTTGTAATGAAATATTGGGAACAGATTGACAAACTGTTTGCGCCTGAGTGATGATGCCAATGTTTTCAATGCCCAAAACAAAGGTCTTAACCACGGTATTTCCGGTCTGTACTTCAGTCACCGTAACACTATATGTGGTTTGTGTTGCAGGACAAACAGTGTGCGGGCCAGCAGTTGGTGGCAGTCCGTTGTTCCACGCGTAAGTGTAAGTAAAGCATCCTGTAACCTGAGCGGTAATCTGTGCGCATTGACCGGGACAAACTGTATTTGCGCTTCCCACAATGGATGCGTTCACACCACAATTCTGAAATTGAAATGTTGTGTTCTGAGTAAAGGTATATAGCACTCCACAGTTGTCAGGAATCTGGATCACCATCTGCACTGCAAATGAGCAGTTGAAAGTAAAAGCTTGTCCTAAAGTCAGAGTGACCAAACTTGTTTGTCCTGCTGCGCAATTCGTTTGAACATTGGTTACAGGAATATTTTGTCCGTTGGCTACAATAGTGAACACCGCGGAAGCGAGCCACGTGCATTGCACAGAAGTTGAAAGGTTAATGTTGAGCTGTGTGGCGTTGCAAGTCGGAATGGTATTCACAGAAATCGAAGGAGGCACTGGCACGGGTTGAGCACTACTCCATTGCAATGAAAATCCTGCTGCGGAAACGTTGGTATCTGTGTGCATTACGAATGTCACTGTGCCGCTATTTGCGGTTAGTACCGGAGGCAATGTTTGTCCGGTATATGTTCCGAGTAATGGTGATGCACTGCTTGGTCCGTCATAAACATAAAGCGAATCTGCATTCAATTCAAGAGCAAAAGTTCCGGTAAAAGTGATCGTAATTATTCCACCGGGATTGATCACAGTGGTTAGATTTTCATTCATGCCATATGCCCCCCCCTGGCCACCGCTATCATACAATATTCCCTCACATTCACCAATGGTTGTGTTGGACATATTGAACTCGGGAATGCCTTGAGCTGAGACAGAAAAAGTTGAGAGCATCAACGCAAAAACCGCGAGGATAGCCACAGTCGACGAGGCTTTCGGAATGGGGGACAGATTTTTCAGATGGAACATTTCAAGGTGCAAGCTAATAAAACATCAAAGAGAATCTACTATCAGGACGTTCGGAGTAGTAACTGTGTTGCTCCAATTGCCGTTTCTATCGCTCATACCAATTGTAAAACGAGCATCTTCTTGCGTGCCCATCCCCAATAGAAACAATGGATCCAAGGCAATTGAATAAGTGCCTTTGATGTGTAATTCCTGATTATCAGGAGTCATAGGCGGGAGGTGATACCAGTCGTCATCACTAACTCTTGAATCCCGCACCCTAAGTGAATATTTGTCAGGATCGGCTTCACCAATATCACCTTGATAGTCTTCAAAAGAAATATTAATCACGACCGCGTTGTTGAATTCTTCCACGGTTGTTGCAGAAACATTGATGAGGCTGATTATAGGAGCGCGAGGATTTTCCTCCTTTTTATTACATGAGAAAACCGCTAGAATCAATACTCCTCCGACTAATATTTTGAGGGTTGTGGTCATACAATTTTGAGAGAAAAAATGAGAAACCAAAATGGATTTGAACTGTTGTTAGGCATCACTGTCAAACTCGACTGTTGTCCGTCGTCCATAAAATTCCTCAGATAATAGTAGCCTCCGGGAGCAGCTGAACTCAGATTCAAAGTTGCTTTATAATAGAAGGGTGCCGGATCGCCATCGCCAAATGGAATGGCGTTGATGGGGCCACTCACGACGAAGTTGGATTGCAGTGCATTGGTAAAATCTAAAACACTTGTTGAAGCTTGAAGAGTTATGCCATTGAAAAGATTTGGATAAGCGTTGTCATCATAAGCAAAAATCCAGACATCTACCATCTGTGCGGGAACTTCGATAGCTCCGATTCCATATGGAGAATTTGTTTGCCTCGGATATGGGTTAGTTGTGTTGCCTTGCGGAAAAACTGCCAGGCCGTATATCATTGGCGGCAAGTTTGAACTCAAATCAGGGGCTGCATTTCCATAAATGTCTTTCGCACCGCTGTTAATCCAATCCGTAATTTTCGAAATATAAGAATCTCTATTTGCAGGCCAATCAGAACCAGGATCTGTTACCAATGGCATCATTCCCGAACTGAAAGGAACGAAGGTTGTCAAACGCTCGTGAAGAAAAGATGCGTTGGCATCTCCGGGTTTCACTCGGTATTGAAAGGTATTGCCTGGTGTATTCGCAATAGTTGGATGATTCACCAGTGAACTATATGCGCTGCCAATACCTCTGAATTCAGGTTCAAATGTTCCGTCATGACACCCACTGTTGGCACAAGTAGGTCGAAAAATTTTAGCGTGAAGCCATGCAAAACTGCCCTCAGGAAGTTCATCTACTGAAGGATTATCGTTATACACAACGTGAGTCAAACCCGCATATGGATTTGTAAGTTCTTTCTTCTTACACGAAAAAAGTGCGAAAGAAATCACCACAATCATCGGCAAGATGAATGCGACTTTCTTGTAGAGAGAAATATGTGTATCCCTTTTTTTCATTACAACTGATCTAAGAACGAGAGCGAACCTGCATCTATAAATCCGCCTCCGGCAACTTCACTTTTCACGCCCAATAAATCCGCGACAGTGAGCATGGCATCTGTCACCTGACCAACAACGTTGGATTCGGAACCGACGACATGATTCTGAGGAAATGACGGGCCGGCCATCAACGACCAAATGCGCAATGCATTGGCATCACTATGATCATATGCAGCCCATTGATTTATGTCGAGAATGGAGTTGGGTGTTGCATTTCTACCGCATTCAGGAATACAAATGATGTCTGTGTTACCTGCAAGTTCCGGAATGGATTGGATGACTTCCCACAGATATCCAACCGCATGATCTGCGCGGTGAAGCGCTCCGACATATCCTGTAAAATTGCTGTGACACACATCTACGCTGCTAAGGTTTACGCACATGAATGCCGGCTTGAAATAAGACATTACCTCTGATGCAAAACCAACCGTATAAGCATCCCCATTGTCAGCAACCGGCGGCAAATTGACCGTTCCATTCTGTACTTTTTCATACATCAGATTCATGAATGTTTTGATCTGCTGCTTTTCTTCCTCCGTATTACCTAACGATCCAAGCGCGCCACCGTATTGAGAAAATGTGTTGTCGAGGAATGTCTTGAGCGCGTACATTGGCGGGAGTTCATTTTCCGGATGATAAATTTTTCCATGAGAAAGATGAGTAAATCCGGGTTCGCTGAATGTCACAAGTGG
>JAYTOA010000058.1:0-9429 GCA_043748015.1 Flavobacteriales bacterium | reverse complement strand
GATATTTCGTACTTCGAACAACCAGTGAACAAGGGCAAGGGTGCAGCAATTCATAAAGCCATCGAACTAGCTACAGGTGATTATGTAATCGTGCAGGATGCAGATCTCGAATACGATCCGGAGGAATTCAATGATCTCTTGAAGCCCGTGTTTAAAGACAGTGCCGACGTTGTTTATGGTTCGCGATTCATGGGTGGAAATCCACACCGCATTATGTTCTTTTGGCATTCGATTGGAAACAAAATGTTGACTTTCGCCAGCAATGCGTTCACCAATCTTAACCTCACGGATATGGAAACGTGTTACAAATTGATGCGTGCTGATATCGCCAAGAAATTATTGCTGAAGGAACGTCGTTTTGGTTTCGAGCCTGAGGTGACCGCTAAGCTTTCTCGTATTGAAGGTATTCGTATTTATGAGATTGGCGTTTCATACTACGGGAGAACATATGCGGAGGGAAAAAAGATTGGATGGAAGGACGGCTTTCGCGCCTTCTGGTGTATCTTCAAATACAATGTGATCGACAGAAAGCACCTAAAGTAAACTGCTGAAATGGTCGCTCTGGAAAGGATTCTCATGCGGTTTGAAAGATGGGAGTTTTTCATATTCCTTTCATTGGTTCTTCTTTTTTTGTTTCCAATCTGGAGCCTGGCATATTTCCCAACATTAGATGGACAAGGTCATGTTTACAATGGAATGGTGCTTTGGGAATTGGTGTTCGAAGACAATGTGCTTTTTGAAAAACTATTTGCGGTAAATCATGACTTAAGTCCGAATTGGATTTCTCAACCTTTCACAGCATTTCTTACAACAGAGTTTGATGCATTCATCTGCGAGAAAATTCTTCTCAGTATTTATGTCGTTGGCTTTTGTTTCGCGTTTCGATTCATGATTTTTTCGGTGAAGCCAACTTTGAAATTGTTGTCGTTGCTCGCATTTCTATTTGTCTATCATCAGACAATGATTCTTGGTTTTCTCAATTACAATTATGGATTGATTTTCCTTTTACTGAGCATTGGCATCACATTAAGACTTGAAAGCAATGCGCGCGTGCGCAACATTATTGGCCTGTCGCTGGCAGTCTTGTGTCTTTATTTCTCACACCTTATCGCGTTTTTTATTTTCTGTGTTTTCATTGCAGCTTTTGTAATTCTGTTGGCGCTTCATTTCATTTTAAAAAGAATGAGCCGCCGGCAATTCCGACAATGGATTTTGAAATTGTTCTGCGTGTTTTTGATTCCCATTTCGTTGTTGTTGGTTTTTTTATTCAATGATGATCCCAGCGGTAGTTATATCTACAAGTCAAGGGTCGAAATATGGGACATGCTTTTTTTTCTGGATGGAAATTCTTGTGTTTCAGAACGCGAGTGGGTCTATCTGCGTTGGTGTTGGATTGTATTAGCATCGTGCTTTGGGTGGATTGGTATTTATGCAATTGTAGCTTCTTTACGCGGAAAAGAAATTAAATCTCCTTTCAATTTTGATGGGCGGACGATGATCTTCATTGTTTTTTTTCTTCTATTGATCGCAGCTTGTTTTATTGTTCCTGAAGCGTCAGTAGGCGGTGGAGGTGGACTTACTGTGCGGTTTGTTTTTATGACTACAATGATCTTTATTGTGTGCGCATTTTTGGTATTGCGAAACAGATTGATGATTGCAATGGCATTACTCGTGCTCGTTTATACAAGCATCGATAGAGTGTTTTTTTTAAAAAGAGATTATGCAAAGCATCAGAGCTACTGCTCTGATATCGCTACTGCAGCTAAAGTTATACCTCAGCATTCCGGCATATTGTGCATTTTCGATTTCTCCAATGAATGGGTTACCGCGCATGCTCCAAAAGTGTTTGGAACACAATCGAAATCGCTATTGCTTGATGCATGGAGTCAAAAAAAATATTCGTCTGTTCAATGGCGTGAGCCGTTTCGAAATGATGCTGATCTTTACTGTTGGGAGTATCATCAGTGGGAATGTTCACTTGAATTACTCGAAGGCAAGTTGCAGGAACGAGTGAACTGGTTTGTTACGATCAAAGCTGATGATAGCATAGAATTTTCTCGACCTCAGCATCAACATTGGAAGGAGTTTTTCGAAGCGTCCTGTGTGAAAGTATTCGTAGGCCAATCCGATATTGTAATCTATAGGAGAAAGAAGGATTAGTCGTTTGCAAAACTTTTTTGAGTGAAGAAAATTGCCCTCCTTCTATTCCTTGAAGTACTGCACAATTTCTTTGCGATGATTGATCCATATGGAAATAATAACTATCAATATTACAAGAGGAATCAGCCAGAATACGCGTGTCTGATATCGCGGATTTGGAATGGACAATGTGCCGCAGACGATTGCATTCGATAGTGTGTAAAAAAAGATGAGGGATAGTATACGGTTGAATGTTGTTGTGTACTTACCGAGTTTCGAAATCTTAATGAGTGCGAAGAGCGAGAACAATCCTATGATGAACCAGGTTTGTCGAATATCTAATGGCGTGTAGTCGAGCCGTTTGATATTTTGATTGGATCCCAGATACTGATTCATCTCGTGACTATAAACTGTTCTGAGCGCATAGTGTGGTGGTGAATCGTGACCCATAGCATCGTTTTCAGCTCGCAAGGAAATATTGAAAGTGAAGAATTGAACAACGGATGCACTCAGGGATTTGTAACAGAATTGAGCGAAATATTTTGGCGTTGTCATCATATCCCAAAAGATGCGGTCGTACTCAAGTGATGGGTTTTCCCAGCCTCCCATTTTGTGCAACGGACTTCTGTCATCCCATAAAAAGTCGGATGGAATATTTTCAACATAGTTGCACATTTCATAAGAATGGGCGTCGCAGTTTTTTCTCAAATAATCTTGTAACATTCCATTGTCGGCCAATCTTCCCATCATGAAAATTCCTCCTGATTTACTCCAGAAAAATTTACCACTATAACTGAGGTTGAGTAGCGGTGTAACGACAATGGAGAATAAGAGAATCGGCAGCAAAAACCACAATGGACGGGCCTTTGCAATGACTTCTTGCCACCCGTTCTGAATGATTTCAGAAAGCGTAAAGAGCAGAAACGCAAGCAACAGAATCATCAAATGACTTTGATGAACACTGATGCAAAAAATCATCACAGCCATAAACCACAATCTCAAAATAGCCGCCTGATTCCGTCGCAAAAGAATAGCGAAGCACAGTATAGTAAGTGGTGTGAATACATCGGGAATGAGCGTAGATGACTTAATCGAAATAGCCGTGCATCCAATGAGCGGCACAAGAATGAAATAGAAAATATTTTTGTAGGAATTGTTTCTAAAATAAGTTTTGATGAATGCGAAAAGAACGGATGACACTATTAGTAATTGTGCGAAAAGTGAAAGCCACATCGTGGCGCGCATACTTGTGTGGCGAAGAAAAAGCCCGTACAAAATCGGACGATCTACCGGCACACGACTTTCAATGCCGGACAAAACATAAGTGCCGGTATCCGGATAAACCAAAGGATACATATTCTGCCATGCCGCAAAACCAAGCAGGATCGCGCCAATTATCACTGGAAAAAATTCTATCTGACGAAAACCGGCGAAGAAGGACTTCAGATTTTTCATAGGAGCAATGATATTGATTATAGTCGTGTCATGATTGTACTGTCATCGATTGTGCAGAAAAGTATCTGAGATTGACTTATTATTGACCGATAGAAGTCACAAAGCCAATTCAGGAATGAAGTTTTATAACCGGTTTTCCCACAATTTCAAGTTTGTTTTTTTGCTGTTAACGACTGCGCTAACTCTTTCCTACGCGGGCATTCTTTTATTGAGACCATGCGGTGTTCATCAATGGAGACAAACGGATTGTCTTTCTATCGCAACGAATTTTTATGAGCGAGGCATGCACTTTTTCGGGCCGGAAATTCATTGCCTCATCAGCGATGGACTTACCACGGGAATGACTGCCGGCGAATGCCCCATTACTTATTATTTCGTTGCTTCGCTTTGGAAGATCTTCGGTAAGCACGAATGGATTTATCGCTTGTTTACCATGATCCTTTTTCTAACCGGAGTTTTCTGTTTTTACAAAACGCTGGTTAAAATTCATCGTGATTTTTTTTGGAATGCCTTATTTGCTCTGTCATTATTGACGTCACCAATTCTTGTCTATTACGGAAGCGGGTTCTTGGCTGATATACACGCATTGAGCCTTGTGTTTGTCGCATCCTATTTTATGATGCTTTATGGCACAGTAGCGAAGCCAAAGCATCTTGTTTTGGCACTCGGATTTTTCGCAGTTGCGGGTCTCATAAAAATTACCGCGCTCTTGCTTTTTCTTACATTCTTCGGCCTGTTTTTATTAGAATTGGTTGGTGTGAAATTGTGGCGTGACCGAAAGATTTTCGTCCATAAAGTATTAGGCTTCATGCTATTTTTCGCAATGATTGTATTGGTAACCTTGTGGTATGTCTATGCCGCATATTACAACGATTGGCACGAAGGAAAATACACTTTCAATGACATATGGCCGATATGGGAAGCAGGAGGTAAAAGGATTAAAGTTATCGTCGAATCCCTCAGATCTATAATGATATATCAGGTGTTTCCGAAGACATGGATTTATGCATTGGTTGTGATGGTTTTGGTTTTACTCATGAACTTGAAACGTATTCCGAAGCTCCTCACGCTTGGGTTAGCTATTCTGTCAGTTGGATGTGTGCTATATATGATTCTTTGGTTCGACGCTTTCGATATTCACGACTATTACGTCACTAATTTGTTCGTATTGCCTGCCGCAATTACTGTTTCTTTTTACTATTTCATCACCAAATATTGGTCGTTTGCAATGCAGTTGAAGCATGTTAAAGTGATAAGTGGTTTATGCATTCTTTGGGGAATTTTTTATGCTTCTTCAAACATCAGTTTGCGATTATTTCCAAAAGAAAATCGACTCTATCTCACTACAGGCAGTCAACCAGAAGTCGATCTATATAAATACACGAATTGGCACTATCAATTGAATATTAAAGCGCTGGAGTCTATAGAACCATTTCTTGAAGGCATTGGAGTCGCCAAGGACGATCTTGTGATAACACAACCGGACCCATCTTTTTGTATCAATTTATACTTGATGAATAGGAGAGGTTGGAGTGCTATGGGAGTTGATGCAAATACATCTGAGGGTATGTGGAAGCGTATTTATCGAGGAGCGAAATTTCTCGTTGTCACGGATGAAAATGTCGCCGCCGAAAAACCATTTCTTGCGGAGTTTATGACGCATGAAATTGGAACATATCAAAACGTTGTTGTCTTTGATCTTAGACCATTCTCGAAACAATAAAAAAGGGGTCAACATGTGACCCCAATTTTCTTCCAGAAAAAGAATTGCTTCTAGCAAAATTCATCAAAAGCCATTTTCAGATTCTCTGCAATCATATCTGCCGTGCGTCCTTCGATGTGGTGTCGCTCGATCATGTGCATCAACTTGCCGTCTTTGAACAATGCAATGCTCGGTGATGAAGGAGGATACGGCAACATATATTTTCTTGCCAGATCTACCGCCTCACGATCAACACCCGCAAAAGAAGTTGTGAGTTTTGCCGGTAATTTTGTCGATGAGGCTATCGCCTTGCGAACACCAGGTCTCATACTTCCTGCTGCGCATCCGCATACAGAGTTGATGACAACGAGCACAGTGCCTTCGCTATTTACGGCGCCTTCTACGGCGTCCGGTGTGAGTAATTCCTGAAATCCCACTTGATCTAATTCCTGTCGCATGGGTGCTACTAATTCTGCTGGATACATGTTTATTTATTGATTTTTTGATTTGTTGAAGTGATGATTTACTATTTGCGATATCTAATTTAAGATTTGCGATTTAACGCGTAACTCTAACTGTGTTTTATTCTTTTTCTTTCGTTTCAAGTTCCTCCGAAATCTCGACATGTTGCCTTTGCTCTTAGGAACCAGGAACTAGTAACTAACCCCTAATTACTACTTCGCAAAGATCGCCATTCACAGCTTCATAGCCAATTAATCAATGTTAACCCTTTAATCCGCAAGTAACGAGTTGAAAAGGTTGCGAATCTGATCACCGCTTGATGGGCGAGGCGCATCTACACTCACTATGCGGCCTTCCGCGTCGATGATGATGAAACGAGGAATGGAATTGATGATATACGCCTTGCTCAAACTCTCATCGAAATTATCGCTCTGACGAAGTTGTATTCCACTCATCGCTTCTTTTTCTATAAAACTCTTCCATGCTTTAATATCTCTATCTGTCGACACGCTGATGAACTGAATATTCTTACCATGAAACTCTTTTTCTAATTCAATGAGGAAAGGAATTTCTCTCTTACACGGACCGCACCATGTCGCCCATGCATCGATGTATATCACCTTTCCTTGGTAATCACTCAAACGCGAAATCTTATCGTGCGCATCCATAAAATACGCTTGTGGTGCCGGATTTCCCGGGTAGAGATATTCGTATCGCGCAGCGGCCATCTTGATAGACGACAACAAGCGCTCATCCTTCAAACACATTTCAAGTTTGTTCACGATATTGCGTATGTCCATCGTTCCTACATCATTGATCAGTTGCGGCATAATCTCACTGATGAATACGCTCTTGTTTTTTTCGGAATAGATCTTTTCACATATCACGTCCATTTCCAATTCGTAAAATCGCAAAACGGATTTGTCTATTCCGGCGTAATATCTCGTCGCCGCTTCTTGCGCCATATAGTTCAATGCAAATGCGCGGAAATAAAAATCATATGACATTTGCTCATCGTTGAGGTTGAGCGACGTCAGATATTTTTCGAGCTTTTCCGGGAAAACGGTTATGCCCGCTTTCGCGGCGTTTGAGCGATAGTTGAGCAATTCATAGCCCATCTGATAGCCATATGATTTTTTTTCAACATCGTTGAATGCATCAATGAAACGATTCGTCCTCGATGCTTTTGCCAATTCCGCTTCGCGAGATAGTCGGATGGAATCTCTCATTGTATAATACGTTTCTCCCGACATCGCCTGCAATTGATAGGGTTGAAACTGTAACTGGAGTGTCTTATCAGCCTTCTGTTTTTCAATCAGAAAATTGCAATACACAGCGCTTTTACCGGTGACATTTTTTGCTTCTGTCATGTTGCCTCCGTTGAGGTTGATGGTGACTTCATCTGACGGAAGCAGGTATAGCGTGACTGATTGCCTGCTTTGCTCAAGCGTGAAATAATTAGCAGCGACTTGCTCTATTTTCAATTCGAAAGATCCATCTGTTCCGAGTTTAATACTATCAGCGCGTCCCATCGAGCGCAGGAGAAAAAAATCCTGCTGTGGATATTCAATGGTGCCTTTTAAAGTCGTAGTCGAAGTTTTACCTTGTGCATTTCCGGGAACTGGAAGGCACAACGCAACAACAGTCAATATGTAAAGTGCATTCTTCAATTTCATGATTTCATATTCAGACCAATACTCAATTCGTCCAGTTGCTTTTGATCAATTCCACTTGGCGAATCGATCATCAAATCGCGACCACTATTATTCTTTGGAAACGCAATGAAATCCCTGATGCTTTCTGCGCCACCAAACAAAGCGCAGAAGCGGTCGAAGCCAAACGCAATTCCTCCGTGTGGTGGCGCGCCATATTCAAATGCTGTCAGTAAAAAGCCAAATTGCTTTTGCGCTTCTTCTGGAGTGAAACCAAGTAAGTTGAACATCTTAGATTGTATATCGCGGTCGTGGATACGAATCGACCCGCCCCCAATTTCCACGCCATTCAATACAAAGTCATAAGCGTTGGCTCTTGCTTCACCGGGTGATGTTTCTAAAAGTGAAAAATGTTCCGGCTTAGGCGCAGTGAAAGGATGATGCATCGCAAACCAACGCTTCGCTTCTTCATTCCATTCTACCAAAGGAAAATCAATGACCCAAAGTGGTTTGAAATCCTCCGGATTGCGAAGTCCAAGTCTGCCGCCCATCAACAAACGCAATTCACCGAGCTGTTTGCGTGTGGCGTCGAGATCACCTGACAACACCAAAATCAAATCACCTGTTTTAGCACCGCTTTGTGCAGCGACGTTTTTCCAATCATCAGGTGTATAAAATTTATCCACGGATGATTTGAATGTGCCGTCTTCATTGCACATGCAATAGACTAAACCTTTCGCGCCAATCTGTGGACGCTTCACCCATTCGGTCAACTCATCCAATTGCTTGCGTGTATAGTTGGAATAGCCGGGAACAACAATCGCAAGCACCGTTTCCGCTTGATCAAACACAGGGAAGTTTTTTCCTTTCATCGGTGTTGTGATGTCTTGAAACTGCATTCCAAAACGCACGTCGGGTTTGTCACTGCCATACAATCGCATCGCTTCGTCATAAGTGATGCGCGGCACTTCGGTAATGTCAATTCCTTTCACCGTTTTGAAAAGCTGGCGTACCAATCCTTCGAAGGTGTTAAGGATATCTTCTTGCTCAACGAAAGCCATTTCGCAGTCTATCTGCGTGAATTCAGGTTGACGATCAGCGCGTAAATCTTCATCGCGAAAACAGCGTACGATCTGGTAATAGCGATCATATCCCGCCACCATCAAAATCTGCTTGAAGGTTTGCGGTGATTGTGGCAATGCGTAAAACTGTCCCGGATTCATTCTTGAAGGAACAACGAAATCGCGCGCACCTTCCGGCGTGCTTTTGATGAGATACGGCGTCTCTATTTCGAGAAAACCTAGTGAGTCGAGATACTTGCGTGTCTCAATTCCCATCCGGTGACGCAACATCATATTGTTGCGCAATGGATTTCTGCGCAAGTCGAGATAACGCCATTGCATGCGCAAATCGTCTCCTCCATCGCTTTGATCTTCAATGGTGAAAGGTGGTGTTTTGGATGCATTCAGGATTTCCAGATTTTGTACGAGCAACTCTACTTCACCCGTTGGCATGTTATCGTTTTTTGAAAAACGCTCAATCACTTTTCCGCTCGCTTTCACCACGAATTCGCGACCAACACTGCGCGCTTTTTCCATCAATGAAATATCCGTTTTTCCCTCTTCGAAAAAAAGTTGAGTGATACCGTAACGGTCACGAAGATCAATCCACATCATGCCGCCCTTATCTCGTGAGCGCTGCACCCAACCGCTGAGTGTAACTTGTTTGTCTTTATCTGTGATGCGAAGTTCTCCGCAGGTGTGTGTTCTGTGCATATTGTCGATTTTGAAGCGCGCGAAGATAAAGAACCGCGAAGCGGTTTCGGAATATAGGATTATTGGAGCACAGGATTATAGGGTGCGCAATGCATGTCTGTTCGTGCATTAGGGTAAATTGAAGGTTGAAAATTGCTGTATTTCGGACTACGGCAAAGTAGGTTAGCCGAAGGTGATATTGGACGCTGTTATTTGAACATACTCCTTATATTCACACCTGAATTAATTACTGAATTTATTTTGT
>JAYTOA010000057.1:0-21700 GCA_043748015.1 Flavobacteriales bacterium | reverse complement strand
GTTCTATCCTTCAAAATTAACGAGAACAACTTTCAGGTTTCAACTCTTCCCTTTCCGGTCATCAATCCAACCATCATCACTAACGCTGAAATAAGAATCACTTGTATCACAAGCGAATTATTTACTATGGAAATATTACTTGCCGGTTCGATGGCTAAGAACAACAACACCGTGATCAATCCTCTTGGAGCAATAAACAATAATGGCGAAAGCAACATTCCTGTAAGTTTGAGTTGAATCGCTCGAATAACCATTATCAACACGATAATACCCAGCGCCCACAGTATAGTATCCGGGTTAAAAATCTCACTTGGATTCATCAGATAACCAAACAATAAAAAGAAAAGCGTCCTGACGAGAAATGTCGCTTCAACCGTAATCTCTTTAAACTTCACAACTTCCTTGCTCAGTTTTTCCGGATGCAGTTTCTGAATCCATTTATTGCCCTTGAATTCATCCAGGTTACCAAGAAACAATCCGAAGACAAGTATGAAAATCAAACCCGGGAGATGATAGACTTTCGAAACCATGTAAATCAAAATCACAAGTAGAATTACAGGTGTATATGAAACTTGATGTTTGATGCGACTGAGCAATAAAGAAAGTCCACTCACAGACACAAATGAAACTGCAATAATCAAGATCAGCTCTAATAAGAAAATCCAAATCGAATTCAAACTGACATATTGATTGAGTGCAATGAAATTGAAAAGCAAAACGCCAAGGATATCCGATATGCTGCTTTCATAGGTGACAAATTCCCGATTTGCCTTTGATAAATTTCGAGCACTGGGTATGGCAATGGCGCTACTAATGACAGCAAACGGAATCGCATTGATCAATGAATCCTTATAGCTAAAACCACCGAAATACATGAATAAAAAAGCAAGTCCGAAAGAGAGAACCAACAATGGTATAGAAGCCACCATAATTGATTTTCGAATTATCGGCAACTTGGATCGATTCAATTCCAATTCGAGTGCGCCTTCAAGAACAATGAGTATCAAACCAATTGTTCCAAGTATCGGCAGCATGCCTTGAAAGTCCGGCAAGTTGATCTGAAAGAATATCAATAGCTGTCGCATCATACCACCCAGCAACAGCAACAATATCACAGATGGAATGCGTGTTTTAGATGCGCTGATCTCGAACACATATGCCAAAAGCAATAATGAACACAATACTATGATGGCTGCAACGGTCATTCCTTTGTAATCAATAGCGATATTAAACTGATATAGCCAACTCAGAAATACAAAGCACTATTACTTGTCAGCCACTCTTGTTGATGAAGTTTCAGTAACCTCATTCAATCAGAATGTTACCAATTTAGTAATTCTTGTTGAAAGCAGAATAGTTGCTTCCCGAATACACTTAGTAATTTCGCCGAAAGAAAAACAATCCGCATGTCATCTACCAATATCGCAACTATCGAACAAGCCCAGGAAATGGGACTTCGCACTGATGAATTTGAAAAAATAACAGAGGTCTTAGGTCGCACGCCAAACTTCACGGAAATGTGCGTGTACTCTGTGATGTGGAGCGAACATTGCTCGTACAAAAATTCTATCAAATGGTTGAAGACACTTCCAAAAGATGGAAAGCATATGCTTGTAAAAGCTGGTGAAGAAAATGCCGGAATAGTTGATATCGGTGATGGAATGGGTTGTGCTTTCAAAATTGAATCGCACAATCACCCGAGTGCAATAGAGCCATATCAAGGAGCTGCCACAGGTGTTGGTGGAATCAATCGCGATATTTTCACAATGGGCGCTCGTCCCGTGGCTCAACTCAATTCTCTTCGTTTCGGAAAACTCGATAACCCTAGAACGAAATGGCTGATGAGCGGTGTTGTAAAAGGAATCGGTGATTATGGAAATGCGTTCGGAATACCAACAGTCGGCGGTGAAGTTTTTTTCGATGAATCTTTTCAGGAAAATTGTTTGGTGAATGCAATGTCGGTTGGACTCGTGGATATTGATAAAATTATTTCATCCAAAGCGGGTGGCGTGGGAAACCCGGTGTTCATAGTCGGTTCAGCTACCGGGAAGGATGGCATCAAGGGTGCTTCTTTCGCTTCTAAAGACATGACGAAGGACAGCGCTTCTGATCTTCCGAGTGTGCAAGTGGGAGATCCATTTCAGGAAAAATTATTGTTGGAAGCGACCATGGAACTTGCGCAAACGGACGCCATTGTGGGCATGCAAGACATGGGCGCAGCAGGCATTACTTGCAGCACTTCTGAAATGAGCGCCGGAGGAAATGTTGGAATGGATATTCAACTCGACCTGGTGCCTGTTCGTCAGGAAGGAATGCTTCCGTTCGAAATTCTATTGAGTGAATCGCAAGAACGCATGCTCATCGTTGTCAAAAAAGGAAAGGAAAAAATTGTCAATGCCATTTTTGAAAAGTGGGATTTGCATGCCGTAAAAATTGGTGTCGTTACAAAAGGCGACACGCTTCGTTACTTCTTCGGAAAAGAACAAGTGGCCGAAATTCCTGCAAAGAGCCTTGTACTTGGCGGAGGAGCTCCTGTTTACGAAAGAGAATACAAAGAACCGCCTTCATTTAAAGAAGCAAAAAAATTCAATATCAGTCAAATCACAGAGCCGGATGATTGCGTAGTCGTTGCTCGACAATTGATGGCGAATCACAACATCGCCAGTAAAAAGTGGATATACGAACAATACGATAGTATGGTGGGCACTGTAAATATGACCACCAATAAGCCGTCAGACGCGGCTATCGTGAATATCAAAAACACCAGCAAAGCGCTTGTGCTAACGGTCGATTGCAATCCGAGATACGTGAACAATGATCCGGAAGTCGGAACGATGATAGCAGTGAGTGAAGCAGCAAGAAATATTGTGTGTAGTGGAGGCGAGCCTTCGGCAATCACCAATTGCCTCAATTTTGGCAATCCATATAATCCGGAAGTATACTGGCAATTTGTTGGCGCCATTAAAGGCATGAGTACGGCATGTAAAAAATTCAATACGCCTGTTACCGGCGGAAATGTGAGTTTTTACAATCAAACAACAAACGATGATGGAACTGCAAAGCCGGTATTTCCAACCCCTACAATTGGTATGCTTGGTTTGATGAAAGACAAATCACTTCACACCACGCTCGACTTCAAATACAAAGGTGATCTCATCTATTTGCTCGGAATACCCCGCGACGACATCAATTCATCTGAGTATTTGAGTTCGTTTCACGGCGTGAAAAATTCTCCTGCTCCCTATTTCGATATCGAAGAAGAATTCCAACTTCAGGAATGCATGAAAGGGCTGATCAAAAACAATTATATCAGCTCAGCTCACGATGTGAGCGACGGCGGATTGTTTGTCACGCTTTGCGAAATGGGAATGCCGAATAGCCTCGGTTTTGACATCGTTACCGATGGAGAAATCAGAAAAGACGCTTTCCTTTTTGGCGAATCTCAAAGCCGAATTGCTGTCACCGTTGTTGAAGACTACGAAGACGAGTTCCTCGATTTCGTAGTAGAAAACAACGTGCAGGTTATTCTATTAGGCCATGTCACCAAAGCGAGAGTCACCATTGATGACGAGAATTTTGGCTATATCGAAGACTACAGAAATCTCTACGAAAACAGCATCGCGGAAAAAATGATGCAGGAGTAATTGCCTTATCAAAACATATTGCTTTTACTTAAGGCAACTTCCATTAACTCGATTTAGCGTTATTCGAAATTTGTGATTTGAAAAATCGTTGTCATTCATTTATTTTGAAGTGAGATTTTCTTGGAGTGGCACTTGAATTCAATTTTCTCGTGAGCATTTCGCTCATTTTATTACTTTTTAAGGTGATTTTTCACCTTTGGACCTATCTAACTTGGCAAGTATGCGTGTCGATGAATATTATAAACCAAATTTTTCATTACAATGTCGCGCTTCGCTCTGGCGAAACCGATCGCTCTGACACCAACTTCCTTGAACTTCTTTCGCATAAATCCGAATACGTGCTCAACCCTGCATCTTTTTTTGGAGAGTTGATGATTTCTCTCTTGTTCCTTTTCGGTCAAGGGTTTATTTCTAACTCCCTTCTTTTGTATTCTTCTCTGAATGCCAAAGCGGGAAAGAATATCAGCGATTTCCTTGCCGCAATAAGCACTATCGGCATAAAGTGAATGACCTCTATCGTGCTTGTCAATCAACTCAAATACAACTTGTGAATCGTGCACGTGTGCTGGTGTGACATGACATGCGGTGATGAATTAGCTTGATTGATCAATCTTGATGTGGTTCTTATATCCATAGTAATTTTTACCATGTTTGCTCGTCCATCTTGCATCAACATCTTTGTGTGCCTTCTTCTTTTCATCCCACAGTGGTGTTTCTCCATGCTTGATGCTATCATTTTCCTCCTTGCTATTGCGTTGGACAGGAGCCTTCACAATGGATGCATCTATTATGCAACCTTTATTAAGTATCAAATCATTTTTTCTGAGATGCTTCAAAAAAATGTCAAACAATTTTTCTGAACGATTGTCCACTTTTAAACTCTCCTTGAAATTCCAAATCGTATTCTGATCCGGAACTTTATCATCAAATGTGAGATCAAGAAACCGCATGAAACTAAGTCGGTCATTAATTTGATATTCGATCCCTTGATCACTCAATCCATAGTATTCCTGTAACAACACAATCTTAAACAGCAAAAGCCTGCTGAAAGAGGGTCTTCCACCTTTTGGATACTCCACAGCTGGAAACATTTTCTCCAACTCACGCCCAAACAATTTCCAATCAGTCAGAGATTTTATTCTGACCAATGGATCCTTTTTTGATAATTCTTCGAGGCGATAGTGATCTGCAAAAAGAGTCTTTTTCATTTGAAAATATTTCCACTAAAATCAGTATTTCAAAGTGCCTTTGTCAAGTCTATTTTAGTACATTTGCTAACAGGGGTTATTGGAAGTTACCTTAAATGAAAACAGGTTTTTTCAATATTTCGGCGCTGCCTGAAATCTCTTTGTTGATAGAAACCGATAATAAAAAGATTGAACACCATTTTTGGCCATTCGCATAAGCACTTAGGAATTTCATCTGTGTATTTTGGACACTTGTCCTTTCACGAGCGGTAAATACATTGTTGGTCAGGTATATATTCGCATGGTGAATTGAGATTGCGATCGTTTTTCAACCAACTTTCGACTGCAAATTTCACGATTATTACCAATCGAACTCCCACAACTAGCACGGGTTTTCGGCTAAGAATCAAAAAATCCAAAACGCACAAGCGTTAGTGATGTAGGAATTCTGGACGATGATAGATACATTGATCTACATCAATGAAGTAGAGTAATCCAGGCTCATTTTTAGTTGATTTTTTTTTACAATAAATCTTTACCGGATTAAAGTTATTAACAATTCCAAGCTATTGGCAATTGCTCTTGTAACTGTATGAGTCAGAATGTAATATCGTCCGCGTTAACGCTATTCATTCTACCTAACTTATTTATAAACATGTGTTATGATTTGGTCGGCAACATAACATATCACTGGAGTCGACCAGGAACCACGTAAGATGAAAAGAAACCTATCAAGGCTGCTGTCTTCAGCAGTTGTAGTTGCTTTAGTGTTAAGTAACACCTTTATTATCTCCGCTCAGAAAGTCAACAACCAATCAGAGTTTGTCGTGAGATTAACCGCCGATCAAAAACCGGATGAAGTTGAATTTCCTGAAGGCACCATCATTACCGGTGTTCATGAACCTATGAACATTGTCACGCTCGAAAACCCTCAAATGGGCAATGATGCGATGACTTCCTTACTCAAAAAAATGGACTCTGTTGAGCGAATTGAATTCACTGAATTGGATAAAGCCGGCAACCCAGTTTATCCAACTGGTTTTGCATTGCTTCAAATACAAAACGACAAAGCAAGGGGGTTGGCCTATTGCAAATCTATCAACGCGACATTGCTTAGATCCATGGACGAAGTGGGCTGGATAGCGGTGAAAATTCCCGGCTTTACGTCATTTCAGATGTTTGTAGAGAATGCCATGAAAACAGGATTTTTCAAAAGCATCGCGCGTGATGAAATCATTTTGGCCGAACATCATGTCCCTAATGATCCTTTGTACGGCGGTTGTTGGTTTATCAATCAGATCAACGACAAAGACATTGATGCCGATTTAGCGTGGGCCTTAATGCCGGGTAATTCGATAGCGAAGAATGTTGCCATATTGGACGGTCATGGCTTCGATACCAATCACGAAGATCTTGTTGGAAGATGGGCAGGTACTTACAACGCGGTCAATCAATCTTCTGATGTCAACCCGGTAAGTTCCTACGAAAAACATGCGACTGCATGCTCAGGAATCATCGGCGCCGGTCATAACAATGGTATTGGAAGTAGCGGACTGGGATACAATTTGGTGAAAGTTTTAGCCATCCAGATTGGTTACAATGCCCAATCAAGTGGATCATTCTATACTTCTTCCATCATTCAGACTGACGCGATCAATTTTGCGATGGCGAACAATAATACTGTAGCCATTTCCATGTCCTTTGGAAGCTCCACATATCAGTCTTCTTTTTATTCCGCTCTCACATCTGCAAGAACTGTCGGAAGAAACGGAAAAGGTATCGTGGCATTTGGAAGCAGCGGAAACAATGGATCAAACAACTGGGTAAATTATCCTGCATCATATAATGGCGTTATTGCTGTCGGAAGCACCATGAGCACCGACACTAAATCTTCGTATTCTAATTTTGGAAGTGGTCTCACTTTGGCAGCTCCCGGCACTTCAATTACAACAACAGATGTAACCGGCCCCAATGGATATTCATCAGCAAACTACACCAACTTTAGTGGAACTAGCGCGGCTTGTCCTGTTGCGGCAAGTGTCGGAGCACTGACAATGATTGCCAATCCAACACTCACTGAGGTTCAGGTGAAACAAATACTTGCCCAAAGCTGTGAAAAAGTTGGTGGCTATTCTTACACAACCAATGCCACTGAAACATACAGTACCTGGAGTCAGGAACTTGGATATGGGCGTATCAATATGTTGAGTGCTTTGCAACAGGCTCTCGTTGTGGCTGCCGGACCACCTGATATTACCATTACAGGCGCCTCTGTGAACAGCGCTTCATTAACTGCAGGCCAGTTGATTACCATCAACGCAACACAAGTCACCAGCAATCCTTCCGGCACATCTATTTCGCCTATTCTGGAATACAGATGGTCCACGGATCAAATATGGTCTAATGATGATATTCTTATCGGTACTAATGTTTCTGAACTCGGCAACGGATTTTCATCTGAGACTGAAGTAAAAACTTATGTTGTTCCTTCAGGCCCAGGAACAAGATACATACTCATTAAATGTGATGCCACTAGCCTTGTAGCGGAATCCAATGAAACGAATAACACTTCAATAATAACGTTAGTTGTTGGTTCTATAACTGTTCTACCTGATGTTAGCATTACATCATTTAATGTGACGCCGAATAGTCCAATCGTTGGTGAGACAATAACCATTTCGTGCGCACAAACCATAACGAATCCGGGACCTTCCACTAGCGCTATTACTTTGGAATATCGATACTCAAATGATCCAAGTTGGTCAAGTGACGATATCATAATTGGAACAGATGTTTCGATAATCGGTATTACCCCTTCATCGGAAATGGAAAATATTACATTCACTATTCCGGCTGGAACGGGAACAAAATACGTTCTCGTTCGCGCCGATGTATTGAACGTTATTGTGGAATCAAATGAGAACAACAACACTTTCGCATTGCCAATCAATGTCTATGCTGCACCCGTTTTACCTGATGTAACACTCAGCAGCATCAACACAAGTGCTATAAATGTCATTACAGGACAAAGCGTTTCTATCAGCTGCCTGCAATCAATCACAATTGCTCCAACTACGCAAACACAAGTAGTTGTAGAATTCCGTTGGTCGAACGATGCAGTTTGGTCTTCGAATGATTTTTCACTCGGCACCAGCTCAACGATTTTAGGCGGAACATCCACCTCAGGTTACGCTGCGAGAACTTTTACTGTTCCGACTGGCACAGGTACATATTACGTTTTGATTATGGCTGATGCCACGAATGTGATTTCCGAATCAAACGAATCCAACGTTTGGAGCATGGCATTTTCTGTATCCGCTGCAGCAAATTTGCCGGATGCATTTCTCGATGCGATCACATTGTCTGCTACCACTGTAATGGCTGGTGATATCGTTAACGTGACTTGCAATCAGAATATCAGCATTGCAAGTGGCTCTAATGTCAACGTTTTCATGGAATATCGTTGGGCAACCGGAACAATATTCTCAACAACATACCCCATCATCGGAGTTGACTATAGCACCTTAGGAGCAAGTGATTTCTTCGACGACGAGGACCTCTCTTTCACTGTGCCCGCGGGAGTTGGGCAGCGCTATATTATGTTGAGGTGTGACTCGAACAACAATGTTGTTGAGTCCAATGAATCCAATAACATCTTCATAATTCCTATTATGGTCATTGCTCCTGCCTCGTCAACTGTTCTTGAGTTTATGGAAGAAGAAAAAGGAAATTCAGCTATATCTGAAACGGCATTGAATAATGGCTATCATGATTTTCAGTCGGGTCTTGATATGATCAAAATGACTGTCTATCCAAATCCTGCTGTTTCCCAAGCACAGATAAAACTCAATGCAACCGTTAACGAAAAATCATACTACTCTGTTAGAAACATGGTTGGTCAATTAATTCAATCCGGCATTATCAACGCCGGTAATTCTAGTTTATCAATTGATGTTTCGGATATGGATTCGGGAATTTACATTTTCACATTGCAAATAGGAAATGAATATCTGACAGAAAGAATTTTGGTTAATCACTAGTCAACTCATCGATAGGAAAAATAAGTTACGCGTACTAGCGCATTACTCACAACAACGATTTTATGTCAAATCGTGATTGATTTGAGTCAATTGAAATAGCATAAATAAAAAAAACCGCGAATGCATTCGCGGTTTTTTTTGTCTGATTAAATTCCTTATCGAACAACCCTGATGGTTTTTTCTTCGCCGTCAGCTGTGATCCTTATGAAATAAATTCCTCTTGCCAATATTTGAGCATCGAAACTTACACGATGAACACCATTGCCACGTTGACCATTCATGATATTCGTTACTACGTTGCCCAGCAAATCGAGTACGTCAACTTGAAGATGAGCAGCTTTATTTAGATTCAACTCAAGTGTACTGTTGTATTCCATTGGATTGGGGAACATAACGACTGTGCCAATTTTAAATAAACTTTCTTCAATACCAATTACTATGTCCACAGATTCACAAGCCGTAGCGTTGCAACCATTTGGATTCATAAGATCAACATAAGCTACACAAACCTGAAATGTCCCTGCTGTATTGTAGGTATGACTGCCGTTTCCTGCCAATGTTGGCGTGCTGTTATCGCCCCAATCGATCGCATACTGTGCGTTCGTTGCTCCCGCGCCTGTCGCTGTAACAGATACAGTGTTCCCTGTTTGGGTTAATGTGAGTTCAACTGTGCAGTCTGTAACAGGATCGGATATGAGTATTTCCTGACAAACAGAAATCTGACAATTTTCAAGATTGTTCATGTCCATATATGATACGCATACTAGGTAGCTGCCTGCATTGGTGTATGTATGTATCGGAGGCAATACTGAAGTAGGCTCAGTTCCGTCACCCCAATCAATGAGATATGCAGGTTCTTCAGCTCCGGTAGCGTTAATGCTCAATGCGGCAGCAAGCCCAAGAGAAGTAGCTGTAAATGACATTGCACAAGAACCTGTTCCAATTTCGTCTACTTGAATTGTTTGACAATCGCTCACACTGCATCCCTGTGGTCCAAGATCTCCATAAACTGCACATATTTCATAGTTTCCTGTTACTTGATAGAAATGCGAAGCACTTGATGCGTTATCAAATGTGTTGTCGCCCCAGGTGATGATATAATTCGCATTTGCTGCTCCTGATCCAACAGCCGTTGCGGTAATAATAGCTCCATCAATTGTTATATCAAGGCTCACCGTGCAACCACCGGTTTGTTCTTCTACCACAACAGAATGGCATTGTAAAATATTACAATTATCAGGATCATCGAAATCAGAATATGTAACACAAATATTGTAAGTACCTGCAACTGCATAGCTATGAGAGGCGGTAATTCCCGTCTGCAATGGTGAGCCATCACCCCAATCGATGGAAATGTCCGGGGCACCTGCGCCACCGGCACCTATGAATATCGATGCTGTCAAGCCCAAAGTTGTTGGTGTGAAATCCATATAACATCCTGTGGTTGTGATAAAAACTCCCTGACAAGCAGATTGATTACAATTAATGATGTCGTTATTATCGAAGTATGTATAACATATCAAAAAGCTTCCTTCTGAAGTGTAAATATGATTCGCACTTTCTGTGAAGTCTTGCGTACCATCACCCCAATCAATAATGTAACCGGGTTCCACGGCTCCTGTTCCATAAATGGTAGCTGTTACATTATTGGATGCAGCAATAATGTCCATGTAAGCAATGCACTGCGAGTGCATAAGATGACCCATCAGTGCAGCAAATAATACTGTGTAAAGTTTTTTCATCATCAGATAATTTAAGATTGATTTGTTGTTTTCATAGCGAAGATATTCACCACAACAATATAAAAAACAAGAGGCCGCCCGTTGGCAGCCTCATGTCACTAAACCTTTAACCAAAACCTACCCACTATGAAACCTATGGGAGGATCTTCTGAACCATTAAAACCATAGAATCAGTCTTTGGTTCAAAAGACATTACAAATATACATTGCTATGCGCGCATAGAAATGTTAAAGACAATGAAACCTTTGTTAAAAAAAAGAACGAAACCTATACCACTAAAGGGATTGCGCCTAAACCATCAACTTGTCGCACACCGAAAAATAAGCTATAATCATGACGTAGATCAATTAGTTTAGCCCCCCAATTAGAATCATGAAATTTCTTTTTTCTCTGTCACTTCAATTAATGTTCATAACCGCGTTAACACAAACTTCCGTTGTGCACGGCATCTTATTGGACACAGAAAATCATCCTCTGGAATTTGTCAACGTCATTTTATTCAAATCTTCTGATTCGAGCATTTATAAAACCGATGTTTCAACACACGAAGGGAAGTTTGAGTTTTCAGGAGTGAGGTCCGGTGAATATTTTCTCAAGACAAATTTCATTGGACTGGAAGATTACGATTCGGGTAGGATTGTGTTGGTCAGCGGATCAGACTTCGACGCTGGAGTGATTCCGCTTTCACGCGACGCCAATCTTACCAAAACTGTAGATGTGGTATTTAAGAAACCGTTGGTGGTAGTAGAGTCCGATAAGACGATATTCAATGTGGAAGGAACCATCAATAGCGCAGCTCTCGACGCAATGGAACTATTACGACGTGCTCCCGGTGTAATGCTTGACAATGACGACAATATCAGTATCAAAGGACGAAGCGGCATACTCATTTACATCGATGGAAAGCGAACACCGCTGGATGGTGACGGTCTAAAAGCGTTGTTAAAAAATATGCAGAGCAGTAACATCGATCGAATAGAAATTATCACCAGTCCTTCTGCAAAATATGATGCCGCCGGAACTGCAGGCATTATCAATATCATACTGAAAAAGAATCAGAATTTCGGTACCAACGGAAGTATTCAACTCGGATATGCCGTGCAGATATATTCAAAATACAATGGAAGCATAACCTTGAATCATCGCAATGAAAAATGGAATTTTTTTGGAAACTATGGTTACAACCAGAATGAGAAATGGAACTGGATGAACCTCGACAGATTTCAATACAATACTAATGATAGTTTAAGCTATCTCTATTCTCAAAAGACGAACACCTACGGGACCAATCAATCGCACAACTACAAAGCAGGCGCCGATTATTTCATCAATAACAAAAACAGTATTGGCGTGATGGTAAATGGAAATTACTCCGACGAGACCGGCAGAGGGACAAGCTATACGAATATTTCTGTCGAAGGAGAAAACGTGTCAAGAACTTTAGAAGCGTCGACCATTTCTACAACACTCAGAAGCAATTTCACAGGGAATCTGAATTACCACTTCACAAACCGATTGTCAAAAGATTTGAATGTGGATGCTGACTATGGTGTGTATGCTATTACAACTGCCACCTTTCAACCTAACACGTATAGCTACAATGATGTATCCGTTCCCATGAGTAATATCAATTATCGCTTCAATACACCTGTTGACATTTCTATTGCCAGTTTGAAATCAGATTACGAACAGAATCTGCTTGGCGGAAAATTCACTACGGGTTTCAAGCTGAGCTATGTTCAAACAGAAAACACACTTAATCGCTTCAACGTCTTTGCGGAATCAGAAGTACTAGATAGTTTGTTGAGCAATAGTTTCGAATATCACGAAAGAATCAACGCCGGTTATTTGCACTACAAAAAGAAGAGTGGAAGATTTGATGTACAGGCGGGTGTTCGCGCAGAACAAACAACCAGCAAAGGAACGCTCACTAGCTTCACCACACTTTCAAATGAAGCCGACAGAAATGTCGACAGGAACTATCTGAATTTTTTCCCGAGTGCCGGAATTACCTACTCAAAAAACGATACGAATCAATATGCTCTGACTTTTAGCAAACGCATAGACCGACCTTCTTATCAGGATCTGAATCCCTTCGAGTCTAAATTGGATGAGTTGACCTATGTCCGAGGCAATCCATTTCTCCAACCTCAATATGGACATCTTGCGGAGTTCACTTATACGTATTTGTATTCATTCAACGCGTCACTTGCATACAGCTACACCAAAGATTTTTTCGCACACGTCACAGATACCGCGAACGGCAACGCTTCTTTCATCATGAAACGCAATCTCGGATTTGAAGAATGGATTGGTATCAATATAAGTTCGCCTATCAAATTGGGAAAAAAAATTAACGCATTCACCAATTTCAATGGAGGCAGAAAACACATTCAATCTTCCTATAGCAATATCGATGTTATGGTTTGGTCGTATCGCTTTTTCGGACAGCTCACCTATTTAATATCACCAACATTCTCTACTGAAATATCAGGATGGTATAGCGGCCCGGGAGTTTGGGGAGCGACATTCGTGGTGAAACCGATGGGGAGTATTGACATAGCAATGAAGAAGGAAATCTGGAAGGGACAGGCTTCGTTGCGAATTGCGCTCAGCGACATCTTGTATTCAAATCAATGGCGCAGTGCGTCCAATATTCCTCAGATAAAAATCAATGGTAATGGTGGCTGGGAAAGCCGGCAGTTGCGCCTAAGCTTCACTTATCATTTTGGGAATCAGAAAATCGGATCGAAGCCACGCAAGACAGGTGCCGACGATCTGAAGGACAGAGTCAATTGAGCTTTTATTGTATAACAAAAAAAGTATGCGAATGTGAAATCACATTCCGAGCCTCGCGAGATTATTACTCAAAGTGAATCCATAATCTCATCTCTTCAACAACGGCTTCCATCAATTGCGCATAATGGAATCCACGCCATTGTCACGCTATACTTGTATGCATCTGACTGATTCCTATGATTTCGTCATTACATGCATTCAGATTAAAATTAGGCTTTCCATTTGAAGTCGTTTTCAAATCGAATTTGGTTAGCTCGAGCGCATTCTTTCGAACCGATTCAATTCCATTTTCGCAACCTTGCGTGGCCTTGTATCCTTCGCTTGCAAGCATCAACTGACTGTGGCCAGTATTCAAACTAAATTGATATTCTCCATTGCTTCTCTTCGCAATTACAAATTCTCCCATTGCAATAATTTTTTTGGATGAGTAAAATTTTTTCGGATTAACGGGTTACTTCGCAAAGCCCTCTCTGTTTAAGTGAATGAACTACTTTACGTTCTTTTTTTCTTGAATAAAAAAAAATTTCAAGGCTGTAGAGAAAATACTTGAAATCCATGCCACCTGCGGGCTGACAAATCCAAACTCCTCCGGATATCAAAAAAGTCCGGCTCCGATATGCAATTCTAAATTCCCTCTTATTCTTTTTTGATATCAGTCGTCAGACAGGGATTTGTCTTTAGCCCTACGGTGTCAGGATTTCTACGTATTTTCTCTAAGGCCGATCCCCAACGTTTGAAGGTGCTTCTTCAGGGTTGAACTTTCTTTGAATGTGGAATTATTAGAGGTAAACCGATTCAATAATATTTAGGCAAGAGATAAAAATGGTGACAGCGCTTACTTCCCCCACACCTTATAAATCTCCTCTTGAATTTCTGTGCGGATATTCAAGTCTTGCAGCTTTTTGTTTTCTGCATCGGGATCAACGCGGTTGCTAAGGAAAATGAACACGAGACCATTTGCCGGATCCGCCCACGCCATGGTTCCGGTGAATCCTGTGTGTCCAAAACTGGAAGCACTTGCGTCTGCACAGGTAGAGCCATGTCCCGGTGAAAGTGATGGTTTGTCAAATCCAATTCCGCGTCTGTTACCGGTAAAGTGACGCGTGTTGAACATATTGATCGTTTCCTTTTTGATGTATGTCTTTCCGGCATACAAACCGCCATCCATCATCATCTGCATGATGGCTGCAAGATCTTGTGCTGAACTGAAAATTCCGGCATGACCTGCAACTCCGCCCATCATCGCTGCTCCTTGATCATGCACATAACCGCGCACATGTTGCGAGCGAAATGTCTTGTCATTTTCCGTTGGGGCGATGTCACTTGTCTTCAATCTATTCAAAGGTTGATATCCGATGGTACTCAATCCCATTGGTCTGTAAAAATTCTCAGTGACATATTGATCGAGGCTCTGACCACTTTGTTTTTCTACAATACGCTGTATAAAATAATATCCGAGGTCGCTGTATTTGTAACTCTTGTCTGATGAGATAGGAGTAGAGATGATCTGGCGGAAAATGCTATCGCGGTAAGTATCCATGATGAAAATTCCATCAGCAACTTGTGTGGTGAAACCATTTTCTGCTTTGGTTTTGTAAATGTTTTTGTCAAGTATTCCATTGCTCATGGTGCGGGAGTAGAATGGAATCCATGCAGCGAATCCTGCGCAATGTGACATCATATTCTTGATGATCACTTTGCTGTATTCATTGTTCGCGGGTATGTTCAGATAATCGCCAAGTGTTTTATTCACGTCAAGTTTTCCTTCGTCAACCAACTTCATTGCAGCCAACGTGCTCGATGCAATTTTCGTGATGGAGGCGATATCATAAACAGTGTTCTCATTCACTTTTTGTTCGCCTTTCCAATCGAGATTACCAAATGACTTATCATAAACTACAGCGCCTTTTTTTGCGACCAATATTCTGCAACCAGGATAAGCACCGCGTGCAATACCACTTTCCGCAAATCCATCGATTTTATCTTTTGCGATGTTGACAGATTTTGAAGTAGAAACACCGTTGTCCAACATCATGTCTTCTTCATAATCTCCTGCAGGATTTCCTTTGCCTATAGTTGAAGGAGCCATGGCGTATGTCGCTTCCGTTCCATTGTACCAGCGCAAACGATTTCCGCCTTGCGTGCTATAACCCGCACCAACTGTGTAGTTCGCGTTCGCGGTTACCGGCAATACGCCATCAGCTGCTATTGCTCCTGCAATGATTTCCGCAGTTGCTTGCTGTGTCATCGGATCATCCTGATAACTGATCATCACGCTTTCAATGTTCGAAAGATCTTTCAATACATCCAGCGAATACGGATTCGCAAAAACAGCAAGTATCACCTTAGCGTCTTCACCGGCCGAGTTGAGTATGCGACATGATTCATTGGTTACTCCGAAATTTTTCGCCGGACGATTGCTTGTGTTCAACATCGCCGCAACAATGATGTCATAGCGACTCAGCGTATCTCTCCACCACATCGCTTTTTTGAAGTCAGGATTTTTTTCCATGACGAAAGAATCGAACGATGCGTAATGTCTCAACGTTGCCGCAAACTCAGCTTCCTTTTCTACACCGATAGAAACCACAGCTACTTTTTTTCCGAATAAATCCTGAAGTGGAACAATACCAGATTCATTCTTCAATACAGTGATACTCTCTTCAACCATTTGTCGGCGCATCTGCACCGCTTCGTTGTTGTTTAGATCAGCATACAATCCTGCAACATTTACATTTTGTGGTTTTGATAATCCTAACCATTCTTTGGCTTGAAGAATTCTATAACAATGTTCTTTGATTTCCGCTTCGGTGATTTGACCTGCAGCAACTGCTTCTTTAATTTTTTCGATCGACAGTGGAATGTTTTGCGAGAAGAGCAACACATCATTTCCCGCCATCAATGCTTTCACTTCAACTTCGCCCGGCTTGAAGAATTTCGCAACGCCTTGCATATTCATCGCATCGGTAAACACTAATCCATCGAAGCCCATTTTTTTTCTAAGCAAATCTGTGATGACTTGTCGCGATAGCGTAGAAGCCATGGAACCGCTGCTGTCTAGCGCCGGTGCATACAAGTGCGCCGTCATCACACTTCCCAATCCTTCTTTGATGAGAAATTTATACGGATACAATTCGAGCGTGTCGAGTCTTGAATAGGGATGCGCAACTACCGGAAGATCTTTGTGAGAATCCACTTCTGTATCACCATGACCCGGAAAATGTTTTGCGCAAGCGAGAATTCCATTGTCCTGCAATCCGCGCATATACATCATGGATTGTGTGGTAACCTGTGCTTTGTTTTCACCGAATGAACGATTGGAGATAACAGGATTCTTTGCGTTGTTGTTGATGTCGACTACCGGAGAAAATGAAACGTGTACACCCAATCTTTTGAGTTGACGCGCCATCTCTTTTCCGAACTGATAGATGAGACTATCATCACTCGTAGCACCCAGTGTCATTTGTCTTGGATACGCGATGGTAGAATCGAGTCGCATTCCCAATCCCCATTCTGCGTCCATCGCAATCATCAATGGAATGTTGGCCTTTGATTGAAACTGATTGGTGAGTTTGGCTTGCTTGCCCGGACTTCCTTGCATAAAGATGAGTCCGCCGATACCGTATTTGGTAATGAGATTTTGAACGCCGTTAGCATCGTAGTCTTTGTGGGCAGGATCGCTCCACGCTGCCACCATAAACAACTGACCGATTTGCTGATCGATGCTCATGGTTTTGATCAATGAATCTGCCCACGGTGTATCCGACTTCATGAAGCAAGGTGTTTGTGAAGACACGCTTTGCGACATCAAAATGGTGAGCGATAGAATGGTAAATATTCGCCTGAATGTGATCTTCATCTGCCGTAATGTTTTTTCTGAATGCAAAGAGAACATTTACTTTCAACTATATTGCCTTAAAGATACTGGATTAACAACAAGCGCATGTGAACTATATTTTCTGATTGCATCTAATAATTTGCAGGTTTTTTTATCGGAATTTCAGAGGTCATACATTTTTTTGCAGCATGCGTGCTGATTGTACGATTCGGATAGCAAATTGTTCTCAAACGAATTTCCAATTGAGAATAGAGGAATGAGGTCTTTAGGATGGTTTCAGTTCTGCACTTTAGCTGAGCTGCCATATTCATAATTTTACTTATTGCTTCACGATTTGAAACGCCTCCAAAAACTCACCATTCTGCTTCAGCAGTTGAATGGAATACGCACCAACAGGTAACTGTTCCAGATTTAAAAAGTAATCCTGTCCGTTGTCATATTTATTGAAAGTGGCAACTAATCTTCCTGTTATATCTAAGATCTGAATAATACCAACATGGTTTCTGTATTCCCCAAAACGAAGGGTGGTAGAACTGGCGGTAGGATTGGGGAATATACCGGTAGTGGTTTTGTGTTTCTCGGTAATAGCAACCGCCGGACAATTGCTCTGTACAATTTCACCGCAGGCATCTGTTTTGAATGTCCATTGGCGCTGGATTGTACCGAACGCAGGTACGAGAGCGAAACCTGTACAAATAAAACCACCATCACAGGCGATATCAATATCCAAAATCCACTTGATCTGATACTCATCGGTGATGGTATATTCTTTTACCCACTCCACTTCAAAGTTGCTGTTCAATTTTACCAGGTGAGGTTGATACCAGCCTTGCGTGAGGTCTTCGGGAGCATAGAGATAACAGAATACATAGCCGTTGTCGAGTGTTTGTTCAAATCCATTTATTGCGAATTCTTTACAAAGCACATCGAGATCATTCAATGGAATTTCTGTTTGCCAAAGAGTACTCAGATTGTTTGGGTCAATTCGTTTGAGCCAGCAGCTTTTTTGTTGTAAGGGGAGTTCAATTTCACCATCTGATGAAGAGATGCTGTCGTAAATCATGTAATAGTCGCCATTGCTCATTTTCCTGAGCTTGTTTGCCGACTCGTTCCACTGCGATCCCCACACTACTTCTTCTTCAATTTCTCCTGAAGTTGGATTGAAGAGTCTCAGAAAATGATCTTTGATTTCGAAAATTGCTCGAGTACCTGATATCAATAGTTTACCATTTTCCAATTCGAATATTTCCTCAATCTGGTAATATTGATTGTCTTCAACAAAGATCCAATCATTCATGGTAGAACCATTCTCATCCAGATGAGCGATGTAGGTGGAGAACTCATCTATCCACGTGTCTGCGTCAAGATAGGTTAATCTAGTACCTCCAACATAAAATGTTGCGTCGTTCATTTTTCTTAAACAAGTAAAAAGAGATATGTTGCTGCTATCATTTATTTCGTTAAAGGTATGCGACCAGATGGGTTCAAAAGTTTCAGTCGAAAACCATTGCGCCGCACCAATAGCACTATTGTTGGCAGTTGCAAAAGTACCTGCCAAAGCGATTCCATCAGTGTATACTTCAAGACCATGACTTAACCCAAGGTATATACTCGTGTCTAATACTGGAAAGTTGTGATCATAAATAATGTCTCCTAAATCGTTTAATTCACGAAATTGAAAATAGAATGCACCATCTGCGATAACAGAAAAACTGACATGTCTATTCTCAAGGCAAAATATCCCAGTAGATACTGCGGCATTTTCCGGCACATCTTGATAGACGTTATTAAAGTAAGTGTATTGCGAGAAAACTACTGAGCCAGATATCAGGCTGAGTAGTGTTATTATTAATTTTTTCATTGTCTGATATGATTATTGTTTTATCACCTGCAACGCCTCCAAAAACTCACCATTCTGCTTCAGCAGTTGAATGGAATACGCACCAACAGGTAACAGTTCCATATTTAGAAAGTAATCCTGTCCGTTGTCATATTTGTTGAAAGTGGCAACTAATCGTCCAGTCATATCTAAGATCTGAATAATACCAACATGGTTTCTGTATTCCCCAAAACGAAGGGTGGTAGAACTGGCGGTAGGATTGGGGAAGACTTTGGAAGTGGTCGGTGCATTTTTTCTAGTTTTCATAGCACGCGGTTCTACTTCTTCATCATCGTAAAGGGCAACATCTGTATTTGTGCCCGGTGAAAGCATACTTGCCGAAAGTGAGGCCAAATGAGATGTTCCGCCAAAAGCCAATACCGCAATATCTGCCCATTGCTGAGAAGTGAGTGTGCCACCGTTTTTTAGATGCTCGTTCCATGTTAGCAATTGAACAAGCACGGTGATTTCATCTTTCATCTCATCGCTTGCATCAAAATAATTGGTGTAGTTCTGCAATGAATCACTGGCTGCTACAAAATCTCCGGTAGAAGCACGCAATTCGGCTAACCACATCCTGTCATCTGACCATTTATTTGCATCTAGCAATGGCACGATAGCGGCGATAGGATCAAATACACTTGGATCGTTTACATACAAATCCCACAACTGATCCAATGCGAAATTTCTATTGTCACGAAGGAAACCCATTTGCCATTCGATGTTTTCTTTCTGACTTACCCATGCAAGTGCCTCCATAATTTCTTCTCGTTGGTACTCCGTCAGGGGATTCATTCTTTCGTCTAATACTTTGTTGATTTCAGGACTTCTCGCTGCAGTGGGATTGCTCTTAAGGATTTGGGTGAGCAGCACCGCGGGAAGTTCATATTCCTTTTGAATGGCTTCAATCATGACCGCTTCGCTCAATCGGGGTGAATTCTGCATAAGCAAATCATACGTTTCCAAAGCACTTGCAAAAGTGGTGAACAATACTTCTTCAGTTAGTTCAGGAGTATCACCATCGTCAACAAGTGCATGAAGTTGTATTGCTTTGGTGTCATGCGTGGCTTCCACATCATGCACCAATTGAATAAGCGTTGTAGTAATGGTGCCACTATTGGCATTGTTGCCGCTTTCGCTGATCAAAAAGGAATTCATACACAAATTGTTCAAGAGTACTTGCTGATCATCTGCACTGCATTCATTCGGATTCATTTCACCATTGACATAGTAATAAGTGAAATCGATGGCATTGTTATCTCTTCTAATATCATCAAAAGGAATTAAGGGTGAAGTGCTTGCGCTAAAGTTGTTGCCGGCGCTAACTGAACCAAATGCAGATGTCGCGCCCTGCGGTGTTGCAATAGATGCGTTTATGCCATCATCTGTACCGGGGTCGCTTACCCAGAGGTCGTATAAATTGCTCTGGAATATATTGCACTGCACCTTTACACCAGCGTCCATTCCGCTCGCGCTTCTGTTTTTGTTCCAGCATGAAACACCATAGCGTTGATTGATGAGTGTGTTTTTATAAACCCATGAAGTGCCACCCGAACAACCATTCATCACAATGCCGTATCTGAAATTTGTGGCAAGCTGATTTATGGTGTTGTATGCAACGCTGGCTCCACTGCAATTGTTTTCGTAAATACCAAAACTGCCGGTCGTGACATTGTCTGCAGCAATGGTGTAGGGATTGGCAGGAAATCCGCTAGGCATATTGTTAAATCGACAATTGAGTACCTTATTTCTGTTTTGGCTGGATATATAAATACCACGATGGCATAAGAATTTCATCCTTGCAATTTGTGTGATGCTCACCGCAGCTCCCGGGCTGATGGCATCGGCGTATACACCATAAGTAAATCCCGATATAATGTTGGAGTTGATGCATGTTCCTACGTTTGGGTCGCAATTACCTATTAGTTGGAAATTTGCCTTTCGTGCGGTCAGCGCTATATATTCCATGGCGGTACCGTTGAGAAAGCCGGAATTGGAGTTTATAAAATCACAATTGATATAAGTTGTACGACTAACGCTTTCTAAATACACTCTACGGGTATAGTTGCCACCAGGGATGTATTGCGCATCCAATAGAAAATCACAATTGGTAAAAGTTCCAAGATAATCGCCCTGGGTTGTTGTGTAATTTTTTATCTCAGTGTCGACTTCATTGTTCTTAAAAAATGCATCAGTGCATTCAACTTTTCCACCATAATTTGTGCTGTTCTGATAATTTCTGAACCCAATTTTGGCATATTCGATTCTACTATTGGATTGTAATTTGAAATTGCTTCTTAAAGTCGAAGATGCTTTACCATGAACACCGAGCCAAAATTTATTGCAATAGCCTGTAAGTACCGAACCTCCTAGAACTGTGAGATTTGCTCCGGGTTCGAGTATTATTCCATGACCTTCAGTAAATTTCAGAGTACTCCCAATTATAACAACATTTGCTCCGTTGTTCAATATTAAGGCAACTTCCATCAACCCAATTTTCATCACCAAAAGTTGATCTAAAGGAAAATTTCGAATTTGTTACTTCTGTTGGAGTCTTGATTTGATAAAGTT
>JAYTOA010000056.1:0-4361 GCA_043748015.1 Flavobacteriales bacterium | reverse complement strand
GGTCCTTTCGCTTGTGTGGATTCTGAGGACAATGATGCTACTACTGATGGTTGTGGATTCTTTAACGGGGATGATGCCTCCATTAGTTTGGTTACAACCGTAGGTACTGTTTACTATGTTTATATCACAGCGGGTTCTGTGGATACTAATGGTGATAACGTTCCAGATCTTTTTGATGGTGCTTTCACATTGTCATTCACTTGCGAACCTGTAGTTGTTGGTTGTTTGAATACTTGTGCTTGCAACTACAACCCTGCGGCAAACGTTACTGATAACTCTTGTGACTTCTATTCTTGTGCAAATTGTGGAGTCGGCAGCAGTGCTGTTATGATGGACATGGTGGATACTTTTGGTGATGGATGGAACGGAAATACTTATTCTATTTCTGATGTTTCTGGTACAGTAGTATCAACAGGTGCGCTAGATAATTCTCAGTGTACCAACTCTCTTACAGTTGGATTCAATGTGTTCTGTCTTCCTGATGGTTGTTATTCGATGATCGTTGGTGGTGGAATTTTCCAGAATGAAGTTCAATGGACTTTGAGAAATTCAAATGGTGTGGCTATCACAAATGGCGGGGTTGGTACTTTCAACTTTACAATTGGCAGCGGTGTTTGTGGTTGTACGGATGCATTGGCTTGTAACTATAACGCAGACGCAACATCCGACAACGGTTCATGTGAATTCACTACATGTGCAGGTTGTACGGATAACACAGCTTGTAATTTCGACCCGAATGCTTTGATAAGTGATCCTACACAGTGTTGCTTTAGCAACTGTGTCAATTTCCTTATGAACGATTCATTCGGTGATGGATGGAATGGAGCAACTGCTTCTATTGTCAATCAGGTTACCGGATTGGTTGTAGCTACTGCAGGATTACCGGATGGAACTACCGGCACAGCTCAATTCTGTCTTCCAACAGGTTGTTACAGAATTACAGTTGGTGGCGGAACATTCGATGGTGAAATTACTTGGACCTTGACAGGTATTACAGGTGGTATTTTGAGTGGTGCGGCTAACTTGCCTAACGGCGCTGCATTCAGCGTTGGCGGTGCAAACTGTGCTCCCGGATGTACGAACCCTATCGCTTGTAACTACGACCCTGCTGCAGGTATCAGCGATTGCGATTTGTGCGAATTCGAAACTTGTTTAGGTTGTACTTATGACATTGCCTCTAACTACGATCCTGCCGCATCTATCGATGATGGTTCTTGTATCATCACTCCTGGCAACACAACTTGCCCTTGGGACTTTGATGGTAATGGAATCGTGGGTGTAAGTGATTTGATTCAATTCATCGCTCACTACGGAGAGATTTGCCCATAATTCTTTTATCGGATAAATATGAAAGAGGCTGCCTGATTAGGGCAGCCTCTTTTTTGTTTTATTTCAACTTATGTTATCAATAAATCTTCATCCCTGTTTATCCTGAATGGGAATGGATCGTTTTCAGGGTAACTCAAAAATAAGTGTTGACATGATCTTACAGCAATTGGTTTTGAATAGAAGAATTTTCATTCGCCCCAACGCAAGCGAATGCGCGATTTTCTTTTCACACCGATGAGCGCAAAAAAAAGATGGAGCAATCCATCAAATAAAGTCTCGTGAATTATTTGGCTTTGAGTCCGTCTTCATGAAAGAAGAGCGGAAGCAATTGTCTTACACCAACGGAGCGATAAGTCTTTCCATTTGTACCCTTCATGATGATAACAATGGGCTGTTGCTGGTTGATTTCATATTCCAACAGCGTTTGTCTGCATGCACCGCATGGTGCAACCGGATGATCGCTCGCGAAATCCATAGATGCAGCGGTTATAGCAATTTTCAAAACTGCTATGCCCGGATAATTCGCCCCGGCCGCGAAAATTCCTACACGCTCTGCACAAAGTCCGCTGGGATAGGCCGCATTTTCTTGATTGTTTCCTTTTACAACAACTCCATTTTCAAGAAGCAAGGCCGCCCCAACTCGGAAGCGACTATAAGGCGCATAAGCGTGACTCAAAGCTTCAGTGGCTGTAATCATCAATGCTTGCTCGTCAGCATTTAATTCTGATGCAGAGTCGAAGCACTCGATAGCAGTTTGTAAATTGATGATTTCCATAATGAATAAAATCGGGGAGCGCTAAGATAGATGGTTATGTCTTAGCGTTAGTAAGCATAACGATAGCGTGAGCAACAACTCCTTCTTCTCTGCCAATGAATCCCATTTTCTCATTGGTGGTTGCTTTGATAGAAATTCTTCCTACGTCAATGGATGCAGCCAAGGCAATGGCCTTTTTCATTTCTTCTACGAACGGTGAAATTTTCGGCTTTTCCAAACAAAGAGTGGAATCAATATTATTAATAGACCACCCTGAATTTTTCATAAGACTGCAGGTTTCCTGCAATAAAACTTTGGAATCAATATTCTTGAACTTTGAATCCGTGTCAGGAAAGTGTTGTCCTATATCGCCGAGATTGGCTGCTCCGAGTATGGCATCGCAAATTGCGTGAATCAAAACATCTGCATCGCTGTGTCCTAAAGCTCCTTTAGAATGTGGAATCAAAACTCCACCTAGCCAGAAAGCTCTGTTTTCAACCAATTGATGGACATCGAATCCATGGCCAATGCGTAACTCCATATTCAATGAATACTATTCATTGGGATCTTCTGTGCGTGCTGCACCTTTTCCAAGCGCAAATCGCATCGTGAATCGCAATGTATTCGCCAATGGATTCTGCTGGGTTGTGCTGATAAGGTAGGACATATCGATGGTAAGTACCTGATATTTCAGACCTGCACCAAGAGTAATAAATTGACGATATCCTTTGGTGTAGTTTTCATAGAAGTAGCCTGTTCGGAATGCGAACTGCTTGTCATACCAGTATTCGAATCCACCACCGATATTGATTTCTCTCAACTCTTCCTTAAATACGCTACCCGGAATAATATTTCCTACGTTGTCTACATCACCGGGTGCATCATAAAAAGATTGCACCATCGCAGTTGCTGTGCCCACATCCGGATTCATACCCGCAATCAAACTGTCGCCACCAATTGAATATCTTGGTGGAGTAGGAACCAACAACTTATTAAAGTCCAACGCCATAGTGATCTGATTGTATTTGTCGAGCTCAACAGTGTATGCCGAACCCAGTTTCAAGTTTGTAGGAATGAAGTCTCTCTTATCTGAATTGGTATAACGCATTTTATTACCAATGTTCGAGATGTTCGTTGCAATATTCAGAGTCGCATCCTTACTGCCAAGTTTCATTCTATTACTCGTATAGAAGATGGAGATGTCCGCGGCTACTGACTGACCTGGCCGGCTATCCGCACCCAATACATTTTGACCACCGGTGAGATTTGAATAGATGTATCTAATTGCAATTCCACCACTCAGATTATTGCTGAATTTCTGACCAAATGAACCATCAATTGCAAATTCATTTGGTTTGAAATCGCGAATCAACGTTCCTACTTCATCTGTAAAAGAAATATTTCCTAAAGTGAAATACCTGAGCGAACCGCCAACAGTTTGATTTTTACTCACCTTTTTATATCCGTTCAAATAGGCCAAACTCATGTCATTTACCAGCGCACGCAACCAAGGCGAATAGGAAAGTGAAACTTCCATGTCCTCTTCCACGAAAGCAAGTTTAGCGGCACCCCAATAGGTAGAATTCGCATCGGGACTCAAAGCAACCCCGGCTTCACCCATAGCGCCTGATCTTGAATCAGGGGTAATCTGCAGAAATGGAACCGCAGTAGTAATGGTGTTCAATTGCCAGGTGCTTCTGGTTTGGCTTCCAGTAGTTCCTAATTGTGCATTCACTTGAAGGCATGTGGCAAGGGCACTTAATGTTATAAGACTGTATTTCAACATGATTCGGTTTTTCAACAGGAGGGCAAATATACGCATGCTATTAAATAAGGTTCTACTTTAGTATCACGAGTTTCTCGTACTGCTCGGCCTTTTGACCGTCTTCATTTTGTACTTCAAGTTTGTACACATACACTCCACGACCAATCCTGTCGCCGAAATCGTCTGTGCCATCCCAAGTTATAGGATTCGATCTGAAACCGTTTTGCATGACTTGTTGCTCAAGGGTTTTAACAAGTTTTCCGCTTACTGTAAAAACCTGCACTCGCACATCAAGCATAGAGCACACTTGATTGTGTTCAAACATGAAGTCAGTTCTTGTTGTAAATGGATTGGGATAATTCAAAACGTGTTGAAGCGCGATCGAACTGTTTTCAGCTACAAGGAAATCCAACGTTGAAGTGGATGAGTTGTTGTGTATGTCCCATGCTTTCAAACTTAATGAGTGGTTTCCGGCATTGAGTTCCGGCATTTGATATCGAACCTGTCCTGATT
>JAYTOA010000055.1:0-46205 GCA_043748015.1 Flavobacteriales bacterium | reverse complement strand
GCTGAATCGGGTTGTGAAATATTCGCGTCAATTTTCGCTTCCCAACTGTTCACCAATCTGAATGCATTCCAGATTTTGTTGGCAAAATTTCTTCCCTGTTCGCAAAGCCCCTCATCAAATAAAAGATCATTGCCCGCAGGTGATGACAACAACATTCCAACACGCACGCCATCAGCGCCATAGATCTTCATCAGATCCAACGGATCGGGAGAATTGCCCAATGACTTGGACATTTTTCTTCCTTGTTTATCACGCACAATTCCTGTGTAGTAAACATTTTTGAAAGGCAACTCATTGCGGTACTCGTAACCGGCAATGATCATTCTTGCCACCCAGAAAAACATGATCTCCGGTGCTGTTACCAGGTCGTTGGTCGGGTAGTAATATTTTACTTCTTCCTGAGTATAAAATCCATCGAACACACTGATTGGCCAAAGCCACGAAGAGAACCACGTGTCGAGGACATCGGGATCCTGTACGATTTCGTTATCTGAAAAAGTTTTGTTTTCACTTTTGAAAATTGCAATGGCCTCTTCTTTTGTTTTCGCCACAGCAAATGATCCATCCGGTGCATACCAGGCTGGAATGCGATGGCCCCACCAAAGTTGACGCGATATGCACCAGTCTTTGATGTTCTCCATCCAATTGCGATAACTGTTCTTGAACTTCGGCGGAAAGAATTTGATGTCGTCATTCATCACATGATCCAGCGCCGGTTTGCTGAGATCTTTCATATCGACAAACCACTGCAGCGAAAGTCTTGGCTCTACCATCGCATCACTTCGCTCGCTGAAACCAACTTTGTTCTGATGCTCTTCGGTCTTTACAAGCAGCCCTGCTTTTTGAAGATCTTCTACAATTTTTGTGCGCACTTCAAAGCGATCCATGCCGATATATAGTTGTCCGGCTTCACTGATGGTGCCATTGTCGTTCATCATGTTGATGACTTTCAGCTTGTGTTTTTCGCCAAGTATAAAGTCATTCATATCGTGCGCAGGAGTTACTTTAAGACATCCCGTGCCGAAATCCATTTCCACATATTCATCAGCGATAATTGGTATTTCGCGATTCACCATCGGGACAATGGCTTTCTTGCCGTGAAGATGTTTGTATCGCTCGTCTTTTGGATTTACGCAAATGGCAGTGTCGCCTAAAATTGTTTCCGGACGAGTTGTTGCAATCGTCACGAATTCATCGTTACCAACGATTTTGTATTTTACAAAGTAGAGTTTGGAAGAAAGTTCCTTATGGATCACTTCTTCATCACTGAGAGCGGTAAGCGCCGCCGGATCCCAGTTGATCATGCGTTCGCCGCGATAGATTCTTCCTTTTTTGTGGAGGTCAATAAACGAGTCGACAACGCTTTCGTAGTACTTCTCATCCATCGTAAAGCGCGTGCGATCCCAGTCACATGATGCCCCGAGCTTTTTCAATTGATCGAGGATAATGCCACCGTGTTTATTGGTCCATTCCCATGCGTGTTCTAAAAATTGCTCACGTGTCAAGTCACTTTTCTTGATGCCTTCACTGCGAAGTTTCTGTACCACTTTCGATTCTGTAGCGATGGAAGCATGATCTGTTCCCGGCACCCAGAGCGCATTTTTGCCATGCATGCGTGCGCGGCGTACCAGCAAATCTTGAATCGTATTGTTCAGCATATGTCCCATGTGCAACACTCCCGTTACGTTCGGTGGTGGAATTACAATGGTATATGGCTCACGATTATCGGGTACACTTTTGAAAAGTTTATGTTCCATCCAGTAGGCGTACCATTTGTCTTCGGTAGTCGTTGGATCATACTTGCTTGGAATTTCGATCATGCGGCAAATTTAACAGGCTGAACGCATCTCGCATTTTAGAAATCACGAAGTAATGAGGGAGTTGTTGTAGAAAATGTTGGACGGAGAAGTTCTTATTTGGGATTTGATGACTACTCATAAAATAATTTATCGCGTTTCATCATTCATCGGGTCCTTTTATCCTATGTCAAGTCTTATGTCATGTAAAAAGGTTGAAGGTGAATTAAAGCAAAGGTGAAATTCGTTGGCGTGAAGAACCAATTTCGGTACTCAGACATTTCAGATTGAATCCATTTTGTGAGCGTTTAAACATTTTGTTCCATTCCATCACAATTTCCTGCTTTTTATCGTTTTGTGAGCAAATGAAACAAAATGTTCATTTGCTCACAAAACGTAAATGTTTGATGTTCAGCAGTAAAACGGCAAATGTGAGCGAGTGGACAGATCAATTCGGCAACCAGGGCGCCATTATTTAAGCAAACCGGTTCCGTGAAATTCTCCAATTTATTTCGGCCATTTCCATGTGAAGCCATGTCGCCGACAATCTCAGAATCATTTCATGACGCCAGCTCTTCCTTCATCGCACCCTGAAGTGTTTGAACAAAAACATCCACAGGTTGCGCACCGGAAATTCCATATTTCCTGTTGATGACAAAGAATGGAACACCTTGAATGCCAAGCTCGGATGCTTCTCTGATGTCATTTTCAACGGCAGATCGGAATTCATTTGAATTCAAAATGTTTGCGACATCGCCGGGGTCGAGACCAATGGTTGTTCCTGCTTTCAAAAGAAAGTTGACGTCTGCGAGATCGGCGCCCTCACAGAAATAAGAACGAAAAAAGAACTCTTCAGCTTCATCACCAAGGTTTTTGGTTTTCGCAAATTGAATGATCTGGTGCGCTCTTCCAGAATTGGCTAGAACGATTTTGTCCATGTGATATTCCAGTCCTGATTCTGCAGCCATTTTCGTAACGTACTCATTCATGTCGCGCGCGCGCTCTTCTGTGATGCCTTTTGCCTCCGACAAATATTGATTGATCGTCTTGCCGGGTTGTGAAATTTGATCCGGGTTTAATTGAAAGCTTTTCCATTCAACCTCAACATCGTTTTGAGAGTTAAGTGACGCAAGTGCATTTTCAAAATGTCTTTTTCCGATATAGCAAAACGGACATGCAATGTCGCTCCAGATTTCTATTTTCATAATCAATAATTCTTATTTGTAAAGTTCCCTGCGTTGCTCACGCATTTCCCAAAACACAGATCAACGTTGTTGATGATGAAAAGTGAATCTGCATGATTTCGAAAATTTATTTTGCTGTCACAACCCTGTGCCAGAGCGAATTCCACGCTTCACTGAATTCGCCATTTTCCCATGTGGGTTGTACAGGAGCTGCTTGCCATACTCCATTCTCGTTGAATATTCTCCAGTAGAAAACAAAAGCATCATGTGGTTCGGTCTTTCTAAAATCTGCACGACCCCATTTCACAATAAAAAAGTGAATTTCACCGTCCACTTCTCTCACGAAATATTTGCCCTGACTAAACCATTGAAGGATTTTTATTTCCCGCTGTGCAGGATGATTTTCCAGCAATGATAAATTTCTTTCATACGACACCCATGGCACTTCCGTTTCTGATTGCAACGTGGAATATTCCGACAGATAGATGGAGTCGTTAGTCACCGCTATGCCGGCCCACAGCCAGTTGTTGAACATCGACGGACTGGTATATACTGCGTCGTGTGCGATGTGTTGTTGATCTAACGCCGCCTCGAATTTTTCATGCACGTTGTACTTGTTCACAAGCGTATAGCCCATGTACAATGTTGCATAGACAATTGATGCGATTGTAAACTTCATTCTGCGAGGATTTGCTTTTCGCATAAAAAGACAAGTGCCAAGAATGAACATAAAGGGTATTGTCCAGAATGGATCGACGACGGCTATGTTGTTAAAACCAATCAAATGATTCGTGAATGGAAGAAGAAGCTGTGTACCGTATGTGGTGCAACAGTCGAGCAATGTGTGAGTGACCAAAGCGAGCGACCAAAACAAATACCATTGTTTGAATTCAGTCCTTCTTTTGAACATCACATGAGTGAGCCATGCGAGTGGAAAGGCCGCGAGCAGGAGAACAAACATGGAGTGTGAATAGCTTCGGTGAATCTGAAGTTTTATGATTTCTTCGGTGAAAAATGGATTGACCAATATGTCCAAATCAGGCAGTGTGCCGGCTATTGCGCCAATCAGTTGTGCTCTGTTGCCTATTTTTTTTCCAAGTACAACTTCTCCGCAAGCTGCTCCAAGTACTATTTGACTGAGTGAATCCAATCTTAATTTTTGCGCGAAGAAACAGACTATTTATCACCTCACATCAGAAACATGTTGTGCACGGGTAAATCTTAATATAGGTGAATAAGTCGTGTAGCTTTGTCTGATTAAATCAAATATGCTATGAATAGAAATTTGTTCTTGCTGCTAGCTGTTTTCGGATTGACCTCATGTATTGAAAATTTGAATGAAGCCAAAACTGAAAATACTCTTAAAGTTGCCGACTACTTCAAGTCGAATGATTCAGGTGTGCAAGATGGAGGCGTTCGTATCATTCCAATTCATACTCCAAAAGGTGAATTCAAAGTTTGGACGAAAACTGTTGGAAACAATCCGAATGTGCGTGTCTTGCTTTTGAATGGTGGACCCGGAGCTACACATGAATATTTTGAGTGCTTCGAAAATTTCTTTCCCGTTGAAGGAATTGAGTTTATCTATTACGATCAACTGGGTTGTGGTAATTCCGACAATCCTGCCGACACAAGCATGTGGGACCTTGCACGATATGTTGAAGAAGTGGAGCAGGTGAGACAAGCGCTCAATCTCAACGAGAAAAATTTTTACTTACTCGGACATTCTTGGGGTGGAATTCTCGCCCTTGAATACGCTCTGAAATATCAAGACCAAATGAAAGGCCTCATCATCTCGAACATGATGTGCAGTTGTCCCGATTATGGAAAGTATGCGGATGAAGTGTTATCGAAAAAAATGGATCCTGCGGTCCTGGCTGAAATCAGAACAATCGAAAAGAATGGTGACTTCGAAAACCCGAGGTATATGGAATTGTTGATGCCGAATTTTTATCAGCAGCATATCTGCCGCATTCCAATGGAAGAATGGCCTGAACCAATGTCGCGTTCTTTTGGTAAAATAAATCAATCATTGTACGTCACTATGCAAGGCCCGAGTGAATTTGGGATTGCAGGCAATCTCATCAATTGGGATAGAAAAGCTGAATTGGGTAAGATCAAAATTCCTACATTAACCATCGGCGCAAAGGAAGATACCATGGATCCTGAGCACATGAAATGGATGAGCACACAAATGTCGAACGGTTCACATTTGTTTTGTCCAAATGGAAGTCACATGTGCATGTATGATGATCAACAAGTTTATTTCAAAGGATTGGTTGAATTTCTTAAGCGGCCTTGATTTTGACTCACAAAAAAAGAGGTTGAACAACGTCAACCTCTTCTCACGAATAATTTTGATCGACGTTTACAGAGGTGCCTGTGCTGCATTCACAGCAGCGCCGGCATTCAGATTGCCATAGCCTTTTGATGAGCTCGAAGACGGATAATATTGTGAAGTAGTGAGCAAGTAATTGTAAACCTGCGCTCTTGTGAAATTCGGATTGATGGACCAAACATTGGCCGCAATTCCTGCAGCTATAGCTGTTGCTGCAGAACTTCCACCGATATACGTCGGAACTACTCCACTGGCAGGAAGCGATAGGGAATTTCTCGAGCTATTACTACTTCTTTCCATGGTAATTGTGAAGTCTACAGCCGAGCCGTCATGACAAGAAGAACATGTGCTGAAATTTTCTTTGACTCCGGTAATCGCTACACACTTCGAAAGTGCTGCCGGATAAACAACTCCCCACCAGGATGTCCAGCTGAACGATGTTCCCGCTGCAGCCATCAACATCTTTCCATTGTTGTATGCGTAGTTCACGCCATCCTCAAGTACACTGCTATAAAATGGTGTTCCAACAGACATGCTAACAATTTTTACTTCTGCTTTGTTGCCCATTTTTACAAGCGCATTCTTCACTCCGGTTCTTTCGCTTGATTTATCCAATACAACGTCTTCGCATCCTCTTATAAAATGCAAACTCGCTTTGTATGCTACTCCTGTTGTTGCCCCTGCCATGTTGCGAGGGCCGGCAGCGAGTCCACTCATGCTCGTTCCATGTGTACACGAACTATAAGCTGAATTTCCCCATGTATAGTCAGTAGTAATTGTGCGTCCAACATTGCTGTCACCGTCGTTGAACATGCTTCCCAATAATGGTTGTGAAGAACTGATTCCCGCATCGATTACACCAATGGTGATGCCTTCACCTGACGGCGAACTCCAGGAGTTTGGAATATTCACATTGTTGAAATTCCAAGGCAGAAGACAGGAAGGAGTTGTGGTAGAGTAATCCGCGGCATTCAATCCATATGTAGAAGCCGAACAACCTGAAGTCGATCGTGAAGCATCATCTCCATACCAGTAATCCAGTGGTTCGATGTAACGAACGTTTTCCAGATTACGCAATTGGGTCAATGTATTTTTATCTGTCAGTTTAAACGTAATAATTGGAAGTGTGGCGTCATCTTCTATAATAAGATTTTCAATGTCAGATGCCTCAGGATTTCCTTCGCGAACACTTTGTAGGACCAAATTGATGATGCCGTCATGTACTTCTTTCCATGCTCCTTTGGTCAAATCTAGTTTGTGAATGTTGCCATCAATGTTGCCGGCATTTGCAGGCTTGTATCCAATGGCTACGCTATGATCACCATATTGAATGGCGCTCCATGTAGTCTTAAAATCTTCATCCTCCCACTTGAAAACACCTTTGTTTTCCATGGTGGATTTTACAATTTCATCTACTTTTTCTTTCGTGAATGGATCACCTTGAGGAAGGTCAATTTGATTGGCTTTTTGAACCAGTTTTCCTGAAAGTTCAACGTCTTGTTGAACGTTATCTAGCTCTTGATTTTTGTTACAGGAAAGTATCGTAACGGTGATAAGAATCAAAAACAAAAAACTCTTGTGCTTCTTCATGTGAATGGTTTTTTAAGGTTAAATCAATGAAGTCGAAAGTAGCAACAATCACGAAGCGACAATACGCCACGCGAAAATTATTCTATAGACTTATTCACCCCCGGATAGCCGAGCGAAAAAAATTACGACGAAAAATTACAGAATCAATGTCTGTCGTAATCCACAGTTACTTTATCTGTTGTGGGAACTGCCTGACATGTGAGCACGTATCCCATTTCCACTTCACCGGGCTCAAGAGCATAATTGACTTTCATCTGGGCGCTTCCTTCAGACAGATGTGCGCGACATGTGCAACACATTCCTCCTTTACAAGAAAATGGAATATCCATCCCGCTGGCTTGTGCTGCATCAAGAATGGGTGTGCCATCCATCGGCATAAAAAAGTTTGTCTCCTGTCCGTCGAACATTACTGTCACTGCGCATTTCTTGCTGCTGTCGGTAGCAATGTCTTTTGCAATGACCGTTGAAGGATGTTGAATGTATTCACCAGGCATTGCGAAAAGTTCAAAGTGAATTTTTTCCGGAGCAATATCTTGTGCTGTCATGAAAGCGCTCACTCCTTTGATCATTGGCTCTGGCCCACAAATGAAAATTTCATCTGTTTTGTCGAGTTGAATAAATGTTTTTGCGAAACCTTCCAGTTTATTTTCATCCAATCGACCTGTGAAAAGATCAACTTCATTTGGCTCACCACTCAGTACATGAAAAACACGAAACCTTCCGATATACTTGTCTTTGAGATTTTCCAATTCATCGCGAAAAATGATGGAGAGAAATAGTCTGTTTCCAAAAAGCAATGTCACTTCGCTTTTTGACTCTGTTTGCAAAACACTTTTCGCAATTGAAATGATGGGAGTGATTCCACTTCCTGCCGCTAGCAGCAAATATTTTTTTGATTGTGAAGGATCAAGTTTGCTCGTGAATTGACCTGTAGGTGTCATCACTTGCATCTCATGCCCGGCCTTCAATGTTTGATTGATCCAAGTTGAGAATTTGCCTAGTTTTACTTCTTTCACTGCAACGCGAAGTTCGTCGTCGTTAATTCCACTGCAAATAGAATAGGAGCGACGTAGATCTTCGCCATTGATTGTTTCGCGCAATGTGAGGTATTGTCCCTGATTGAATTTGTAGTTCTCTTTCAACTCATCAGGCACAATGAATGCTACTGAAACACAATCGCGTGTCTCGCGTCTTACGTCCTTTACCTTAAGCGTGTGGAATTTTGGTCTCATAATTTGAAGGCGTAAAAGTAATGAGGCACGATGCCCAACAGCGATACGCTATGAATTCAAAGTTGATTTACTGAGAAAAATCAGTCACATAGAGGAGAGAGAATTGATTTGTCTGGTGTTCCAAGTCTTCATAATTTTCAAAGCGAACATATTTGACGTAAAATTGTTCCGTAAATTTATGGTCATGCAAAATCAGGAATTGTCAAAACGTTTTGAAGCTTACGTCCAGGCCGAAAATAAAATTGAAGCGAAGGATTGGATGCCGGATGGATATAGGAAAACACTGATCAGACAGATATCACAACATGCGCACAGTGAAATTGTCGGAATGCTTCCTGAAGGCAACTGGATCACGCGCGCTCCATCTCTGCGACGTAAAACAATTCTGATTTCGAAGGTTCAGGATGAAGCAGGACATGGCCTTTATCTGTACAGTGCTGCAGAAACACTTGGTATCGATCGCGACACTTTACTCAACGAACTTCACACAGGCAAAGCAAAATATTCTTCCATTTTCAATTATCCTACTTTATCCTGGGCAGATATCGGAGCAATCGGATGGCTTGTGGATGGTGCGGCCATCGTGAATCAGGTTTCTCTTCAACGCACAAGTTATGGTCCGTATAGCCGTGCCATGGTTCGTATTTGCAAAGAGGAAAGTTTCCATCAACGTCAAGGTTATGAGATCATGATTTCATTGGCGAGAAAAGGAAATGCTGATCAAAAGAAAATGGCTCAAGAAGCATTGAACCGCTGGTGGTGGCCATCGCTGATGATGTTTGGGCCCAGCGATACCGAATCGCCAAATAGCGCTCAAAATATGGCTTGGCGAATTAAGCGCCATACCAATGATGAGTTACGTCAGAAATTTGTGGATATGTCAGTGCCACAAGCTGAGTATCTGGGATTGACTTTACCGGATCCGAATCTTAAATGGAATGAGGCAAGAGGTCATTATGATTTTGGTGAGATTGATTGGACAGAATTTTACGAAGTAGTAAAAGGTCACGGACCTTGCAATAAGCAACGAGTGGAAGCCAGGAAGAAGGCATATGATGAAGGTGAGTGGGTGCGTGATGCCGCTGTTGCTTACGCAGCCAAACAAAGGACCAAATCAGAAGTGGTCGCTGCCTGAAATACCGAAGATGTTAGTATTGAATTTTGATCCTTTCCCCGTTCTGGAAACAGAACGATTGCAACTCGTTCGCTTTGAAGAACGGCATCTCGAACGCATGTTCATGTTGCGTTCTAGCGATGAGGTAATGCGCTTTGTTGAAAGACCAAGACCGGAAAGGGTGGAAGACGTCAGAGAAATGCTAATCAATAACAACGAACTCGTCCAAAGGCAGGAAGGAATTTCTTGGGTTGTTGAATTGAAAGACGAGAAGGTTCTGGCTGGTACTATTGGATTTTGGCGTATGAAAAAAGAACATCATCGCGCGGAGATCGGATACATGATCCTTCCTGAATATTGGAAAAAAGGTCTGATGAGTGAAGCTCTTCGTGAAGTGCTTCGTTACGGATTTGATGTGATGAAACTTCATAGTATTGAGGCTGACATCAATCCTGAAAATACAGCTTCTGAAACCATTCTTGAAAGAAATGGGTTTACTCAAGAAGCATTCTTTAAAGAAAATTTTTATTGGAAAGGAAAGTATCTCAATAGTGCTATCTACTCGCTTCTTGAGCAAGATCCCAGAAGTTATAAAAAATGAAATAGCCCCAGTTTCCCGAGGCTATTTTTATCAAACGAAATATTTTATTCTTTGATTATCGTGCGGGTAATCGCAACTCCATCGCGAATGATACGCGCGTGATACATTCCGTTGGACCATTCAGACATATTGATTGGCAATATGAAATCTCCACTCATTGTTCCGTAATCTTTTGATGCAACTTGCTTTCCGTCGAGACTATAAATCTCAATAGACAATTTCGTTGCGTTCTTCAAATTCAAACTGATGTTGCAGTGATTGTTTGTTGGATTGGGATAGATATTCAACTCATCAACCGTTGTTGACAATGGAGTGATTCCGACAACGTTCGTTCCTGCAATATATCCATTTGTCACTGCTTCCTCTATTGTTGAAGAAAACGCATTGTCAATTTTTCCATCGGGAGCTATGACCATCGCAACAATGTGAATCATATTCTCTTCCCATGATGTTGGTAACGTGAACGTAAAGTTGTGTGTCGAAGCATTGCCTGTATTCATCATTCCTGTAAATGCATTTGGCAATCCACCGAATGACGGACTAATAATTCGTGCAACATGATCATAGGACATTTGACTTGCCGGAACAGGATTTGGCAAAGTTTCATATCCGCCCATGTTTCCGTTATTGCCTCCCGCATATGCATTGGCCTGATTCCATTCTGATCCTACTCCTGTTACATCGTCTTCTGTAAGTACCAACGCAATTTTGTAATCGCCTGAAACGGATTCCTGAAACGTTGTTGTTGCGCTAACTTGAAGTGTGCGCGATGTAGCATCCCATGTTGCACCGTTTTCAATAAATGCCTTCGGCGCAATCTGAATTCTCTCCAGGAATGGAATTTCGAACTGTGACGGATCATACTCAGGGCCTCTGTCAACAACACCACTTGGATAGCCACCAATCAATGCTCCAATCGCAGCGTCGTATGGTGGAACAACCATAGGATCATTATTGTGTACCGCAATTCCAATGTAAAGACTGCCATACGTATTGCTGAGTCGCTCCATGAAAACAGTTCCTCGAACACACCATGGACACCAAGTGCCGGTGGCTTCTTCTGCGATTACTTTTTTCCCGGCAGCCGGTACAATAGGATTGATGCTTAAAGTTTTTACATCGTCTATAGATTCATCATCCACGAATGAACCATTCACAAGCGAAATAGTGGCAATAGCTTGATTAATCCCGGCGACAATGGCAACCGTTTCAGTAAACGGAACTGTATAAAATCCCAAAGAAGGAATGGACACCCCGGTGACATTTTGACTGAGGCTATTTCCATTATAGGTGATTTCCAAATTGAATGAAGTAATTATTGTTGTACCCAGATTTCTAACTATGACCTGCGGACTTATTGTCTGTCCGGCAAGTAATCCACTCATCTGATTGATAGCGGTTACTGCCCCATTGAGTGTCGGCAAAGTGTAGCCTGTGTAATCATAAGAAACATCATCGACGTAAAATTGATTTCCATTCAACGGGAAAATGTCGATGCTTGCAATTTGTGTACTGCCATTTGAGTATGAACCTTGAGACACATCATTGATGAATACTTCCCATGTATTCGTGCTCAAATTGTTCTGCATTCTCAACTTGAACCACGCATTTTCCGGATAGGTAGCTGCAAGTAGCAATGTGCCTGTGGAATTGAATTGAACAAGTCCTCCCGGAAGGAAAAAAACGTCTCCTGCCCAGGTTGTTCCCGGAGTTGCAGTTCCCTGTAAATTGAAATAAGCGCCTTGGTCTGTATTGACAAATAACCACATTTCCAGATTGAACTGTCCTACATTGAGCGCTTGGGGAAAGGGCAAGATGATATCCGCTGGACCGCCTCCGGTAGCTGTCGAAGCGAAATAGACTGATTTGGTCCCGCTATGTGAATTGGCAGATGATACTGCCACATCATCAGCTCCTCCATTCGCACTGGTCCATGTTGCCCAGTCTGTACTCGTTGCGGCAAGCATCGCTCCGTCAGTGTATGATTCGAAATCGTCAGAAAAGCTTTGGCTCGATAGATTGAATTGACATCCCAATAGGATGACAGCAAGTAGAATTTTTCTCATAGATAATTTGGGTTTATTAAGGTGAGTAAATGTATTCAATACTCAATCGCCAATAATTGAATTTTTGTTTTTGATTGTATTCTCAATTTAGAAATACACTTCGGGAATATCCGAATTATTCATGTCGATATGGTTTTCATGACTGTACTAGCTCATTTCAATATCCGATGATTTGTATCATTTTGTGGCGCAAGATTGACTTCCAACCATTGTTCAGGCATTAAATTGCACAAAAAAATGACAGTATGAGTAATCAGGATTGGCCCTTATGGGAAATATTCATCAGAAGTAAAAGCGGCCTTGCACATAAACATGTCGGGAGTTTGCATGCCAGTGATGCTAAAATGGCAATCGAGAATGCACGTGATGTTTATACAAGGAGAATGGAAGGCATCAGCGTTTGGGTGGTCAAGAGCTCTGACGTGGTCGCTTCGTCTCCTGACGACAAGGACTTTTTGTTCGATCCCGCGAATGATAAAATATATCGGCACCCAACTTTTTATGACATTCCACCGGAAGTTGGTCACATGTGAAAGTGAAATATTTTTTGATGAAATTATCAGTATACAATGATGAAAACTGAAAACCAATTGTTGGAATACGTGCTACGCATCGCCGACAATGCATTAATTTATGGACAACGTTTGAGCGAATGGTGTGGACATGGTCCAGCACTCGAGGAAGATATTGCTCTCTCTAATACGGCACTTGACTATCTGGGTCAAGCCACTTCATTGTTGAAGTATGCTGCTGAAATTGAGGGAAAGGGAAAAGATGAAGACGTACTCGCTTTTCATCGCGATGTCACAGAATTTAAAAATTTGTTGATTACAGAGTTGCCTAACGGTAATTATGCCAACACAATCGCAAGACAATTCTTTTTCTCATCGTGGTATTTACTTTTTCTTGAAAAATTGCAGTCATCTTCGAACGAATTTCTGAACGGATTTGCACAGAAGTCGATCAAGGAATTGCGATATCATGTTCAGCACGCTTCAGACTGGATGCTGCGAATGGGCGACGGTACTGAAATCAGTCATCAAAGATTGCAAGAGGCGGTAAACTATTTGTGGGAATACACACCGGAGTTTTTCATGGGGGATGAATTAGACAAATGGGCTTTAGAAAATGGTATCGGAGTTGATTTGATTCAACTTGAATCTGAATGGAAGTCAAAAGTTAATAGCGTTTTATCAGAAGCTACAATCGATATTCCCGCAGATGGCTGGGGACAACGCGGTGGTAGATTGGGCAAGCATACCGAGCATTTGGGATTTGTCCTTGCAGAAATGCAGCACATGCAACGTTCATTTCCGGATGCCAAATGGTGAGATGATGAGTAAATCTGCGATGGCAATTTCAATACAGGAGATATGGAGTCTTCTGTCAGAAGTGGAAGACCCGGAAATTCCCATTCTCAACGTGGTGGAAATGGGTATCATTCGAGAAGTCTCTGTGGTTGATGGTCGCGTTATGATTGTCATCACACCAACCTATAGCGGTTGTCCTGCTATGAAAACTATTGAGGAGGATATTGAAGAAGTATTGAAGGACAATTTTCTTGATCAATATGGTATCACTACAAAACTTGCTCCTCCATGGACAACTGATTGGATGACTGATCAGGCGAGGCAAAAATTACTATCTGAAGGAATCGCTCCACCACAAATCGGCAGCGCAGACAAAGCCCTATTGATGGGTAGAATAAGAGAAGTCCAATGTCCGAGATGTAGTTCCAACAACACGAAGATGATTTCACAATTCGGTTCCACGGCTTGCAAATCGCTTTATAAGTGCAACGAATGCCTGGAGCCTTTCGATTACTTCAAGTGCATTTAGTTTTTCACGGCATTCAGTTTTTAGGCAATAAAAAAAGACGTGTAACACGTCTTCCTTTTTTGGTGAATTTTTTTATACCGCATTACGCATTGGAAATTTTATTTAGCCATGCTTGCGTGATTTGGGTTGATCAATGTTGTATCACGAATTGATGCACACTGACAACTTCTCCATCGTTAAATCTTATACGATAGATACCATTGGCGAGATCTTGTGTGCTAATGTTTGACGTGATATTTATATTGAATGATGTAACAAGCGATCCAAGTCCGTCATAGATATTACATGAGGTGTTTCGATGCTGATTCAACTGAATCGTCAATTGGTCGTTTGCAGGATTTGGAAACAACACGATGCGGTTTTCAAGTGACGGGATTTTTTCTATCGAAGTACATGACTCTACATTGATCACGTGTTCCGTAACGTTGGTGCAACCGTTGGAATCTACAAATGAATAGAAAATACTTTGTGGCCCTGTACCTGATGAAGCGGGAGTAAAGATGTTTCCTACTACGCCATCACCTTCAAATACTCCTCCACTTGGTTGTCCTTGTAATGTAATTGCAGGGTCAAAAACACACATTGAATCAACGGCATTAAAGATCAAAGTTGGATGATACATTACCGTTACTGTAACCGATTGTGAGCTGGTGAAACAACCCGTTGAATCCAGGTATGTATAGTATATGTCGTGGACACCGCCACCTGCTGTTTGTGGATTGAACATTCCCTGCAATTCGGTGCCCGGGCCTTCGAATACACCTCCGGCAGGCAATGCAATCACCGGAATGGGATCAGCTGATATGCACATGATATTTATTGGAATTGCCATAGTCACTTCCGGTAATTCATGTATAATAATTTCTATAGATTCACTAACACCTCTGCATCCGTTTTCACCATGACCCATCGCGAAATACACGCCGGCGGTGTCTACAAATAGTTCTGGGCCTTCCATGTCTGTGCTCCATACTAAAGAATCACTTCCTGCAGCAGAGAGCATAGCCATGCCCTCCCCACAAAATACTGTTGGGCCATCACTCCAGATTGCAATTTCCGGAACAGGGAGTGTTTCTATCGGGAGCTTAGCCGACATGCCGTAGCAACCCAATACATTGTGACCAATTACATATGCGTTCATTGTCGTATCAACACTAGTCACCATTGTTGTGTCAGTATTGATCCAATCGAAATGGATGGCGCCACAAGCAATTAATGTTGCGCTTCCACCATAACAAAAGACACTGTCATCGGTTGTGTGTATGGTCATGTTCGGATTGTCGCAATCACTCATTTTCATGATGTATCCTTCACATGCACTGTTATATGCTGTGCCTTGAAGAATCATATCCATATCAGGTGAGAATGTATGTCCTGTAAGATAAATTTTCCCCATTCGATCCACTGTCATATGACTTCCATAATCATCTTGCGTGCCGCCTGAGTAAGACGACCAGAGAATGTCACCGCTGCTATTCCACTTTGAAATGAAGCAGTCAAAACCACCTTGGTTGGCAATTTGAAAGGGTTCGATATGTGGAATATTTGTCGAACTTGTATGGCCTGAAACATAAATGTTGCCAAAGACGTCGATGTGAATATCTGTTGGAATTTCTTGGCCTGTTCCTCCAAAATATCTACCCCAGTTGAACACGCCGGATGGAGAAAATGAAACAATAAAGACGTTTTGATTTCCTGCAGTGGTTGTATTGTTTGCATCAAACATTGGTAAGTCAGCTGATGCGGTGCAACCTGTCAAAACAATATTCCCGGTTGATTCAACATCAAGCGACTCTATCATGTCATAGTCGGTTCCACCCACATAGCATGCCCATGAAAGTGAACTAGAATCAATCATTGATGCAACAAAGCCGTCTGAGGTTCCGCCGCCGGCCGTTATCGGACTGATCGCCGTTATCATAGGTATAGACACTCCGAATCCACAGAAAATGACGTTGCCATTTAGATCGCAACTGACACTTTTAATTTCATCATCTGAGGATCCGCCAAGGTATGTGAACCAATTCATTTGGCCATATTCACTCAATGAACAAATGAAACCATCGCTAGCTCCTCCGCCGTAATTGGATTGTAATGTGGATGTATAGGAAGTGGAAGAAGACGATGTTCTTCCGCCGGCAATTACTTCATTGTTGGATCCAATGTGCAAACTATTAATGCTTTCTGTGCCATTGCCTCCAATGTATCTAGACCAAAGTGGTAAACCGTCAGTGGTGACTGACATGATGAATGCGTCATTGAGACCTCCACCATAATTGGACAAACTATTATTAGGATCAAAGGTGTTCGTAGATGTGGTATTTCCCGCAACAAGAATATTTCCATCAGGGGTAATAGCTATGGAAGTCCCATAATCATTGCCGGTTCCGCCTATTAATAACGACCAGATAATCTCACCGTCGTAGCTCAGTTTGTTGAGATATCCATCATACAATCCGCCATTGTATTCATTCAGATAGGGCCAATTTGTTTGATTGTCGGCTGCGATAAAACCTGTAACGTAAAAGTTGCCGGAGAGATCCGCAACTATATCGTTTGATTTATCAAATCCGGATGAACCTGTGTACGATGTCCACATAAGTTCGTGATTGCCGGCGATCATTGATTCTTGCGAATGAATGTTTGCACTTGAAAGCACTGCAACAGTTGTTGCTATTGTCAAAATGCTTTGTCGGAACAATGAATGACTTGCTGGTTTTTTCATTAGTCGTTGAATTATAGGGTAAATGAGTCATGAGCGTTTTCAATTCATGAACTCAAAGTGTTATACCTTCTAAACTTAAAATAGTTACTTCAGGATGGTTTTTGACCTATGTTCAGTATATATTATTTCACCAAACCAATCAATTGGAATGAATTCACACTTTGTTTTTTTCAGATTAACGTGTTACTTCGCATTGGCCTGTAATTGTTTGTATAAGTTAAGCGTGATGCTTAGGGGATATACATTGCAAATGATTTTGCACCTTAGAATTCTACATTCAATGTATGTTCAATCTTGAAGTAGCACATTCAAACGTTGGGGATCGGCCTTAGAGAAAATACGTAGAAATCCTGATACCGCAGGGCTATAGACAAATCCCTGTTTGACGACTGATTTCAAAAAAGAAAAGGAGGGAATTTAGCTTGGCAAATCGGTGCCGGACTTTTTTGACAGGCAGGAGGAGTTTGGATTTGTCAGCCCGCAGGTGGCATGGATTTCAAGTATTTTCTCTACAGCCTTGAATTTTCTGGTTCTTTTTTTTTCAAGAAAAAAAGAACGTAAAGTAGTTCATTCACTTAAACAGAGAGGGCTTTGCGAAGTAACCCGTTAATCCGATTTTATTTAATGGCCCTCACTTTACAGACAATTACTTTCGAAGCTTTTGTCGAGAAATTCCGGACTTATTTCATACAACAACTTCTAATCATACACCATTGACTAAGGAAATTTGAGATTTCTCATTCTTTTTCTCGCACTCATTCTCGTTATCATGAAGTATTTTCACCCCAAAATCTGCGTATGAACAAGATTCAGATGGTTGATCTGCAAGGTCAATATCAAAAAATAAAGACTGAGGTTGATCAGGCTGTGATGGAAGTGATAGAGCAAGCATCCTTTATCAATGGGCCGGCGGTAAAGAAATTCCAGACGCAGCTTGAGGCTTATCTTAAAGTCAAACACGTGGTTCCATGTGCTAACGGAACTGACGCGTTACAAATAGCAATGATGGCTCTTGGGCTTGAACCGGGAGATGAGGTGATTACGCCTTCTTTCACGTTTGTTGCTACGGCCGAAGTGATTGCATTACTTCATCTCGTTCCTGTAGTTGTTGATGTGGATCCTCTTACTTTCAACATCGATCCGGAATCCATTAAAAAGGCTATCACTCCGAAAACAAAAGCGATAGTTCCTGTGCATTTATTCGGGCAATGTGCCGACATGGAAACGATTCTCCGCATAGCCAATGAATATAATCTTTTCGTAATTGAAGATGCTTGCCAAGCAATTGGAGCTGAATACACATTTTCTGATGGCAGGCGAGCAATGGCAGGTACAATGGGACACGTTTCGGCCACTAGTTTTTTTCCATCGAAGAATCTCGGTTGCTTTGGTGATGGAGGCGCAATTTTCACAAATGATGATGAACTCGCAGGTAAGTTGCGAATGATAGCCAATCATGGAATGGCTGTGAGATATTATCATGATGTGGTAGGAATCAACTCAAGACTTGATTCCATACAAGCTGCTGTTCTGAGTATAAAGTTGAATCGTTTGGATGAATATAATAATGCCCGCAGAGCAGCTGCTGATTTTTACGATATGGCTTTCGCCGAAATCCCTTTCCTGAAAACTCCTGTTCGATCAAAATCATCTACTCACGTATTTCATCAATATACTCTTAAGACTGAGAGCATCGATCGTTTTAAGTTCAAAGAGTTTCTAGAGTCAAAGCACGTTCCTGCAATGGTGTATTATCCGGTTCCACTTCATCTACAGAAGGCTTACACGGATGTGCGATACAAGCGAGGTGATTTTCCTGTAACTGAAGAATTGTGTAATAGCGTTATTTCATTGCCTATGCACACCGAACTCAATGAAAAGCAACTACATCACATTACATCAAGAGTGCTTGAGTTTTTTGCAGGAATGGAATAGTTCTGTTGTGTATTTACTTAAGTGTCGACGATTGAGTCTTCCATTTTCGCAATTCAATTATCTTGAATCTGCTTAAAGTAATCTGCCACCGGCATCTTGATTAGTTTGGAAATTTCTTCTGAAAATGCTTTTGCTTCATCGTAAGAATCGAACTCTTTAAGTTCTAGTGGCACGTCATAGGCATTCAGCAAGGAAACATCGAATGATTTTGTTCTGACTGTTGTCGTTGATCCTCGGCTATTCATGACTTGAGATGTATTTGTTATTCCAAGTTTCAAAACTTTAAAATCGATGAGCGCTTTCCAACTTCCAATCTTGAAGGGATAGATGTAATGATAGGATTTGATTCTATGTTTAACGGGATCTATCAATATGCCCTTTATTGATAGAAAAATCAATATTCCCAGGTACAAAATAATTATGCCCGGTATCACACTATTCGACATAAGAATCATAATGCCAAGGGCGATCACAGCTATTCCCGTGAAAAAGTTTGAAAGTGTAATTCCGTGAAAAATATTCATAGAATTGATTGAATTGATTCTTTAATTGCTTCGTCAAAAATAGGACATGCACAACCTTGAAGAATTCAATCACTGGAGAGTTTTGATTCGATTGTCCAAACGAACGATTTGGTTTGTACTGCTGTAATGTAATGTGAGTTTGAATTCAGGTGATGCGAGCATGAAAATATGATTCGGATTAACGTGTTACTTCGCATTGGCCTGCATTTGTTTGTATAAGTTAAGAGTGATGCTTAGGGGATATACATTGCAAATGATTTTGCACCTTAGAATTCTACATTCAATGAATGTTCAATCTTGAAGAAGCACCATCAAACGTTGGGGATCGGCCTTAGAGAAAATACGTAGAAATCCAGACGCCGCAAGGCTATAGACAAATCCCTGTTTGACGACTGATTTCAAAAAAGAATAGGAGGGAATTTAGCTTGGCAAATCGGTGCCGGACTTTTTTGAAAGCAGGAGAAGTTTGGATTTGTCAGCCCGCAGGTGGCATGGATTTCAAGTATTTTCTCTACAGCCTTGAATTTTTTGGTTCTTTTTTTTTTCAAGAAAAAAAGGAACGTAAAGTAGTTCATTCACTTAAACAGAGAGGGCTTGGCGAAGTAACCCGTTAATCCGAAATATTATTTTCAATAACGTTCATTTGAAACGCGCTAAGCACTCCATCTTTTCTTGCATCGACATTTTCGCGTGGGCGCCATTAATGAGCTTTTATGCTCTTTATGAGTTTGAGGTTCTCTTAAATAGGCTATCCGACAGTGTGCTTTGTAACTAACTCGATCCCACTCTCGTATTAGTCAGTTGGCATTTGTAAGAACCCATCCTATTTCTCCCAAATTCGGGCTGCTGTTGGATAGGTGCATCAAAGACCAACGCTTTTATTTATTAATTGATTTATCAGACAATGATGAGATTGTATATAAAATCGATTCAGACCCTGTTCGTTCTGACATTGACATTTAGTGGTGATATGTTTGGAGCATTCAACCATATTATTCCCAACTTTCTTGGGAATGGTGCGATTGAATATTCTATGTCCCAGGCAACAATTAAAAAAAGTGTTCGAGGCATTTTTGAAGAATTGATTGTCCAATATCCACAGATAGTTACTTTGGATGATGACGCTATTCAGGCCAATATAAACTTGAAAATTAAGAGCATGATGGTAGATCAGATATCGAAGGAAAATTTTCGATTGGCTTTGATTCGTGATGTTTCTGATAAACTGGAAGTTTATTTTTCTTCCTTACCTGAAGCACTGGATGAGTACAAGAAGAACGGCGCATATCGATTAGCAATTAAACCGAATTTCTGGAGAAATACGGCGAGTCCTGATATTTCAATATTTGTATCCGGTATTGATTATGCATTCACTCCGGTGTGTGGTGATGTTATCACTTTTATTACCAAAGTGCATTACGTGCCCATGCTTGCGAAAGAATTGCTCAATGTGAATTTCGTGTATTATGAAGTCTGCTACTTTAATACAGTAGACGGAACTATATACACTTCGAATGATGTATTCAATAAGAACAAATTAAGTGCATTGAATGATCTTGTGTCTAGTAAATTTGAGACTTCTGTTGCTGATCTTGATATTAACCAGGTTGAAAGCACCATTTCAGATTATGCTCGCAATCGAACGGAACCAATGCGCACAGGAAAACTAAATGGTTTCTCTGTCGATTCCTCCGGATTTGCGGCTATGAGAATGTACTCTATTTCGTTTGTGATTCCACCACTTTCGAATTGTACACAAAACATCAATGGATGTGGTGCGGCCATTCGATTATCTTTTGCGGAAATTGCTCCTTTTCTCAATCCTAACGGTCCTTATAAGGCATTAATAGATTTGGTGCAGCCTCCGGTCATCGCCAAAGTGAGAAGCGATGTTCCATTCGATATGAACAGGCATCCTTATCTCCAGGTGCATCAAATCTTAAGAGACTTGTTTCCGTTCAGCAGAAAAGATGGTCTAAAAGAAGTGAATATGGTTTCAGATGCGCGTCGTCAGGAGAAAGGTGTCTTCATTCCATATTATGACTTTGGCTATAATGCAAATGGAATGATGTCGAAAATGGTTATTCATGGCGCCTCCGTGCAAAGGAAAATCGAAACACTATTTGAGTACAATCCGGACGCTACAATGTCAAACCTCACGATACTCGAGAACGATGTAAAAATTTATCAGGAAACATTTTATTACGATGGTCTTGGTAATCCGTCAATGATACATTGCCGTGATAATGACAAAGGTATTTCCGACTATTACTCAACTTATGTCGGTGTAATTGAATACCGAGAGGAATATTCGTTTCCTTTTGAGAACGGTGATGAGATGGATATCTGCGATAGAATCAGTTATTCAAAAGCTGGTTTGATGACAGAGGTTTATGAGGAATTATTCCTATCAAATGCACCTCCAAAAGTCAAGTCTTTTGAGTACAATCAATTAGGTTTAATGACCAATGTATTCTCAGGAATGCCGGCGGTCTACAATACACCCGAGGGTGAGTATCAATACACCGAGGCTGCATATCAACAGAATCGAAAGCGACCTGCACGAAGAATTACAGAAGAACGCAAATATGATTCTCAGGGTAGACTTATTCAATCAATCTATAACCCTAATCGAGGACCTTCAACAGAATTTTTTCTTCGATATGGTAAAACCGAATTACCGGAAAAGATTGTTGTAAAACAGGCGAGCATATTGAATCTTGAACTTGTTTTTTTCTATGAGTATCGATAGGTTACTTGCAAAATTTGCCGGTAACGATTGGTAATTTCCAATGAGATGATTTTTCGATAGATCCGGATCGAAATGATGCTTTCTCTTGTTTGCGAAATTCCGGCTTTAAATAAAGTACTCTGCAATCCAAAATCTATATTGGCTACGTAGAACACTTTCTAATCGCCCGCACCCATCACTGTAAAGAACACTAAACTTTTTTAAGCATGACCAAATGCTAATTCGCGTTCATTCCGCTTTGCTCTTCCAGAACATGGCCATCGCTCCAAGCATTTTTTCAGATTTCGACACAATTGGAAAAGAAGTAACTGTTATCAGAAATTTTTGCCCGATCTTATTCACTATATAAAATGATCCGTGAGCGGGTCGCTGAAAAGTCAATGTTTGAACCAAGGGCAAAGCATCCGGTTTCAACTGTTTACCAATATAATTAGTAGGAACGAAAATAGTTGACCACACATCGACTGGCATCGGACCGGCTTCAATGAATCGAACACCAAGAATTTCTTCAGCTGCTTCGTTATAAAAGAAAAGATTTCCAATAGGATCCACAAGGAAAATGGGCATACTCATGCTCTCTGCAAATTGGCGACTTCGTAATAACTCTTTCGGCTGTTGAGTCATATGTTTGAGGCTTGTTGAGCTCAAAAGTAGAGATAATTTGCGAGATAATCATTCATAAGAGATTAAATTTTTATCTTGGTGTTTTATCACGTCTCTAGCTTTTGAACCGGGTCAAACACTGCTTAGAATGAGTGTTTCCATGCAACATTGATTTTGTTTTTCAATTGGATGCCTGCTCAATTAATAATTGCTCTGGTGGATTATCGTCGAAAGCTTTGATTGTGTTCGCTGAATGTTCAATTATTGACAAGAGCGTTTTCTGCATTTTATGCAATCATTTCCATTTGATTGACCTAGCGAATTTGAAGCATCACTCTTTTCCGATCTCTTCACATCAAATTGGATTATTGTTTTTTCGGATTAGCGGTTCAAAGCGCATTGCGATGAAAACACATGGGAGCACCAAGGCATTTCACACAAAGGGGCCAAAAAATTGGTGCGTTGTTTGAATTTAGTCGCTCTGTTGATCGGCTTTGAAGTTTCACATTATTCAATCTAAACCGATTTTTCTTAAAGCAAAAGGAGTTCAATTTTATCAAGAAGTTCTTGTACGCATTGAGCTTAATTCTTAGTGCATTTGTGCCTTCATGGCAATGCGGTCTAAACCGTTAATTCGATTATTTTTTTCGGATTAGCGTGTTACTTCGCCTTTGCCTGTAATTGTTTGTATAAATTAAGAGTGATGCTTAGGGGATATACATTCCAAGCGATTTTGCACTTTAGAATTCTACATTCAATGAATGTTCAATCTTGAAGTAGCACCATCAAACGTTGGGGATCGGCCTTAGAGAAAATACGTAGAAATCCTGACACCGCAGGGCCATAGATAAATCCCTGTTTGACGACTGATTTCAAAAAAGAAAAGGAGGGAATTTAGCATTGCAAATCGGTGTCGGACTTTTTTGAAAGCAAGAGGAGTTTGGATTTGTCAGCCCGCAGGTGGCATGGATTTCAAGTATTTTCTCTACAGCCTTGAATTTTTTGGTTCTTTTTTTTTCAAGAAAAAAAGAACATAAAGTAGTTCATTCACTTAAACAGAGAGGGCTTTGCGAAGTAACCCGTTAATCCGATCTAATTTCTTAGTTTAGCTATTGAAACTATTAATTTTTACATGACAACTGTTGCTCAAATTTTCATCATTGTTGTTGCCCTTGAACATGTTTATTTCCTTTGGCTTGAAATGTTTGTCTGGGAAACGCATGGGAAACGCGCTTTTCGTGGAGCACTGAAAGAGGAAATGTTCAAACCCACGAAAACAATGGCGGCCAACCAGGGTTTGTACAATGGATTTCTCGCTGCCGGTTTGTTCTGGTCAATTTTTATAAATGACGATATCTGGGCGCCAAAAGTGGCGATGTTCTTTCTCTCATGTGTAGTCATTGCCGGTTGTTTCGGTGCGCTCACCGCAGGAAGAAAAATATTTTTCATACAAGCAGTACCTGCGATGATTGCGATGTTGTTGGTTCTCTTCTGATGTGTGAATCGGTTCGTAAATGGCAGGATTAGGAAGGCAGGATTTCATGGCCACGGATTAAATTCGCGAACTCAATCCAATAAGCCAAAATCATGCGTCAGAAAATAATTGCCGGTAACTGGAAGATGAACAAGGACATCGATGAAGCCATTGAACTTGTGATGAATCTTGAACAGTATCGCGATGAAATGCCGAAGGATGTGAAGGTGATACTTGCTCCTCCATCACTCTATCTCGCCAATCTTACCATGATTGAAAATCCTTTTTTCACACTTGCGGCTCAGAACTGCAGTCATCACGACTATGGCGCTTTCACTGGTGAAATCAGTCCCGCTATGCTGCACGCTATGCACATTGATTACTGTATCGTTGGTCACAGCGAGCGCCGTCAATACTATCACGAGACGGATGAGTTGATCGCCAGAAAAATTGATGCTTGTCTGCGCAATCACGTCAATCCTATTTTTTGTTGCGGTGAATCTCTGGAGCAACGCAATACCAAGAAACATTTTGTGACGGTACTTCTTCAGGTGGAAGAGGCGCTGTACCATCTCAAGCCCGAGGAAATGAAACACGTGATTATTGCTTATGAACCGGTGTGGGCCATTGGTACAGGTGTTACGGCATCAAGCAATGAAGTCGAAGAAATGCACGGCTTTATCCGAGACTCGCTTATCACTCATTTCGGCGAACAACTGGCGGCTGAAATTTCAATTTTATACGGTGGAAGTGTGAACGCAATGAACAGCGATGAAATCTTTGCATGTCCAAACGTTGATGGTGGTCTTGTCGGTGGAGCGTCGTTAAAAGGAAAAGAATTTGCCACGATCATCAAATCCTTTGTATGAATTATTTCGAGATTGAGTATCAGTTAGAACCGCTATTGCCGGCCAGAGAAGTGTTGATTGCTGAATTAGCGGAACTTGGTTTCGAAAGTTTTGTTGAAACCGAAGTTGGCGTAAAAGCTTATATCAATGAAGCATCATTCAATGACCAATTGCTGGAAGGTCTGATGATGGCCGAAATTCCTGACATGAAATTCAATGTCACCAAAACATTGATTCCCGATCGCAACTGGAATGCTGAATGGGAGAAGAATTTCGATCCTATCATTGTAAACGATCAATGTCTGATCAAAGCGCCATTTCACAAAGACCTTCCAACGTTTGAATTTGAAATTCTGATCGAACCGAAAATGTCATTCGGCACTGGCCATCACGAAACAACACATCTCATTATTGAGAAAATGTTGAAGATGAATTTCGATGGGTCGAAGGTTCTCGATATGGGTTGTGGTACAGGTGTTCTCGCCATCCTGGCGGAAATGAAAGGCGCAGGACCTATTGATGCAATTGATATCGATGAATGGGCTTTTGAGAATACAGTCGAGAATCTCGAAAGAAATAATTGCTCACAAATTCAGGTCTTACTAGGTGGAGCAGAGGCGATTCCGGCTGATACATTTTATGATATCATCCTCGCTAATATCAACAGGAATATTCTAACCAACGACATGGTGCATTATGCGAAGCATATGAAAAGGGGCTCACAGATTCTGTTCAGTGGATTTTACACTTCTGATATTCCAGAACTGGAAACTGTGGCGCACAGCCTTGGTTTGAAACGTCAAAATGAGAACAGTCGCGGTGAGTGGTGCATGTTGCATTATGAGCTCGCTTAATTTCTCTTCGTTCAATTCGTCAAACCTGCAATCAGCGCAATTCCGAACAGCACAAGCGCGATGCTGATGATGATATTGATGACACTCAATTCCGTTTTCTTCATCCATTTATTTCCCAGCCATGCACCGGTGAACGCAGCCAATGTTGCCGCCGTTACGAGGTATGGATTGATGAGTGTCCATCCACTTTTGATTTGAGTGCTATAGACAGTGATACGTGAAAAATCCACAAGCATCGCCGCAACAACTCTTGTTCCGATAAATGCTTCTTTACTCAGTCCTGCCTTCATAAGGAATGCACTGCGCAATGCTCCCTGATGTCCGCTCAATCCGCCGAAGTAGCCGCTGACCAATCCGCCAACCGGCAACATCCTTTTGCTGAATGTCATCTTCTGAAATCTCGGCGAAACTTCGAGCACTGCGAACCCAATGATTATTAACCCAACAATAAGATTGATAGGAGTGATATTGTATGCCGCGCCACGCATGCTATATGTCGCAATCGGTGAAAGATGCGATACCAATGTCAGACTTAACGCGCCGACAATTGCACCAACAACAGACATCAATCCGAATCCTTTGATGACACTCCAGTCGGCGTATTTTCCAACCAACACCAATTTGAATATGTTGTTGAGCATGTGAACCACTGCAGAAGCTGCAATCGCAATTTCCAAAGGGAAGAAAAGCAAGAAAGCAGGAAGAAGCAATGTTCCCAAACCAAAACCGCAAAAGAAACTCAAGCAGGAACCAGCGAGCGCAGCGATGATGACAGGAAGATATTCAAGCATGGCGCGAAAATATAGTCGCGGGCAAGAAATTCGTGAATTGCCATTTTAAGACAAGGAAGCATCATTGTATTGATGTTCAAGCTTCGAATGTTGATAGACAGTGGAATACCCTGATTTCAAGCAAGTTTTTATCAACCGACGTTTGAAAAGAATTGACTCCTATTAGTGCAGTTCTATCGCATTCCTAAATGGGTTGACTATCTTTGCCCGATTTTTTAAACGCAAGAAAGGAACAGATGACATTAGAACCGCTTGATTTACTGGAGATTAAAGAAGGGAAGAAACTTTACGATTATCAAACTGATTCTCTGGAGAAAATATTCTTGCGCCTCAAAGATGATCCTACCGGACTCAATCTGTGTTTTCAATTGCCAACTGGCGGTGGCAAGACTGTAATATTTTCTGAAATCGCGCGCCGCTATATCAAGGAAACGGGCAAGAAGGTGATGATCCTAACACACCGAATAGAGCTTTTAGGACAGACATCCAGACATTTATCTGATATCGGTGTAAAGAATAAAATCATTGTGAGCAAGGTGAAAGACCTTCCCGATGAAAAGCAATTCATGTGTTTCGTGGCGATGGTTGAAACGCTCAACAATCGTTTGCGCGACGACAAGATGGACTTTGAAAACCTTGGTCTCGTTATCGTTGATGAAGCGCACTACAATTCGTTCCGCAAGCTATTCAAATGGTTTGAAGAGCAAGTGATTCTGGGCGTTACGGCAACACCGCTTTCCAGCAATATTGAATTACCACTGCACGAGAACTACAAGGAGTTGATTGTAGGTGAAAGCATTTCCAGTCTTATTGGAAAAGGATTTCTCTCAAAAGCAACGACTTATAGTTACGACGTTAGTCTTCACTCATTGAAGATTGGTATCAACGGTGATTACACCGTGAGTAGTTCTGAAAAGCTCTATGGGAATTTCTTCATGCAGGAGAAATTGCTTTATGCATACGAGCAAAAGGCACGAGGAACGAAGACATTGATTTTCAATAATGGTATCAATACCAGCAAAGTTGTTTTTCAAATGTTCAAGGAAGCAGGTTACGATATTCGTCATCTGGACAATACACATTCGGAGCAAGAAAGGAAGGACATTCTTGAATGGTTCAGAACGAAGCCGGGAGCGGTATTGACTTCAGTATCAATCTTAACAACTGGATTTGATGAACCAACAGTTGAAACGATCATATTGAATCGCGCCACGAAATCATTGACACTTTATCATCAAATGATCGGTCGTGGCTCGCGTGTTATTCCGGGTAAAACGGATTTCACGGTCATCGACCTCGGCAACAATGCAAGAAGGTTTGGGCTGTGGGAAGCAAACATGGACTGGCAAGACATTTTCCGCAATCCTGATCAATATATAGAAACCATCATCAGCGATGAGTTGATGGAGAAGGAGATGGTTTATGAAATGCCTTCTGAAGTGAGAGAGCATTTTAAGAATTCAGCCAATATCGATTTCGATATCAGAGAGGAATACGCCACTTTGATGCGTGATGGAGCCCGTACGAAAGACGTTCTGGACAAATCCATCAACCAACACGCTCAGATCATCATGGACAATGCGCCGGATTTTACGCGTGCATTGGAGCTTGTGAAGATGCTAGAGCCGGATATCAAAAGCCGTGTGAAGCATTACAGCTATTGTATTAGCCGTAGTACCGAAAGTTATTTGAACTGGATGCGCGACGAATACACGCGAAAGCTACAGCACGTATTAAGGTTGAAGTACAATTGAAGGTACAAGCCTCGACATTGCTATGCTCCACTCATTATTTTTTCACCTAAATTTTTGGTTATAAGTAATGTATGTCTTGTGTTGTGTTTTTTTATGGCACCGGAATCAATTTTTCATGCCACTAAGTGTTCATTAATTGAGTTTGCATTTAGTAAATAGAGCGGAATTCATGGTGTAATTTTGTTTGAAGGAAGTTCTGGAAATCAAAATCAAAAAAATGAAAATCAAAACGGATAATATTTTTCAAGTAATCGAACTGGAAGCTCCGGTGTCGGAAGTGTATAAAGCTTTGACAGATGCTTCATTGTTGAGTCGTCTCACGGGGATGACAGCGCAGATGGACAATTTCGAAGGCGGAAAATTTCATACATGGAATAATAAATCGCATGGTGTCATCATGCGACTCATCAAGGATACGCGTATTGTGCAATCATGGCGGCATGATGACTTTGCCGACGGCATGTACAGTATCGTGATCTTCGATCTTGAAGAAACAGAAAGCGGAAGTCGCGTGAGCTTCAATCAAATTGGTGTTCCGGAATCCAGTAGTGGATGGTTGACAGAAACCTGGAAGAGAGATTTTTGGGTTCCGCTGAGTGAGCATCTTTCGGATAAGGTGCTGCACTAATCTCAGATTACGAGTTTTTCTTATCGCTGATTTATCGAGCTGATACTTGTGCGGCCTATAGAATGAGTGAATATTCAAGACACTCAATAATAACTTCAAGCCATCACTTTCCTCGCAATCACGGTCTTTGCCGCCGCGACAATATTCGTTGCTTCGAGTCCGTATTTCGTCATCAATTGCTCGGGTGTTCCGCTTTCACCAAATGAATCATTCACACCAACAAATTCTATCGGTGTCGGTTGATGTTTTCCTAGGGCCTGTGCAACAAGGCTTCCGAGTCCACCATTGATCTGGTGTTCTTCCGCTGTAACTACTGCTCCGGTTTTCGCTGCTGATTTCACAATCGCATCTACATCAAGTGGTTTGATCGTGTGCATATTGATGAGGTCAACAGTAATGCCTTCTGCTTCCAAAGCCTTGGCTGCATCTACTGCTTTCCAAACCAAGTGACCGGTTGCAATGATTGTAACGTCTGATCCCGAATGCATGTGCCACGCTTTTCCAATCTCAAATTTTTGATCGGGAGCAGTGAATATCGCCACTTTCGGACGACCAAATCTTAAGTAAACCGGACCGTGATGATCAGCAATAGCAATGGTTGCTGCTTTGGTTTGGTTGAAGTCACATGGATTGATAACAGTCATGCCCGGCAACATCGACATCAGACCGAGGTCTTCCAGAATTTGATGCGTTGCACCGTCTTCGCCAAGTGTAAGTCCGGCGTGTGATGCGCAGATCTTCACATTCTTATCGCTGTACGCTATGCTTTGTCTTATCTGATCGTAAACGCGTCCGGTAGAGAAATTGGCAAATGTTCCGGTGAAGGGAATGTAGCCACCAATGGTGAGTCCGGCAGCGATGCCCATCATATTGGCTTCAGCAATTCCAACCTGGAAAAAGCGCTCAGGAAATTCCTTCAAGAAGGCATCCATTTTCAACGAGCCGATGAGATCTGCGCAAAGTGCCACCACTTTCGGATTTGTTTTTCCAAGGTGAAGAAGTCCTTCACCAAATCCTGAGCGGGTGTCGTTGGTTCCTAATATTTCGAAGTTGAGCATAATCTTTTTAGATTGAAAATTGAAAATTGAAGATTGAAAATTGAGCGATGGTTGAACCGTTAAAATGTAAGATTCTATTAATAATCACCTAAAGTCATTTCGAGTTGTGAAAGGGCTTTTTCCAGTTCCGCATCATTGGGTGCAACGCCATGCCACTTATGAGTTCCTTCCATGAAGTCGACACCTTTGCCCATAGAAGTTGTCATGAGGATCATGATTGGTTTACCCTGACCTGATTTGGATTTGGCGTCTTCCAATGTTGCAACGATATCTTCCATTTTGTTGCCATCGGTTTCCAATACTAACCAACCGAACGCTTCCCATTTCGCACGCAAGTTTCCGAGGTTCAGAATTTTGTCTGTCGGTCCATCGATCTGTTGTCCATTCACGTCAATGGTGGAAATGAGATTGTCAACTTTGTTGTGCGGAGCAAACATTGCTGCTTCCCAAATCTGACCTTCCTGTAATTCGCCATCACCGTGCAAGGTGAAAACAAGTGATTTATCATTGTTCAATTTCTTAGCAAGAGCGGCACCAATAGCAACCGACAATCCCTGACCCAAAGAACCGCTTGCAACGCGCACTCCCGGCAATCCTTCATGCGTTGTTGGATGTCCTTGCAATCTCGAATTGATCTTGCGAAAGGTTTTCATCTCGTCAATCGGAAAATATCCTTTGCGAGAAAGTATGCTGTACCAGACCGGAGAAATGTGACCATTGCTCAAAAAGAAGAGGTCTTCACCTTTTCCATCCATCGACCATTTCGATGCATCAGCGTTCATGATCTTGAAATAAAGTGCGACGAAATAATCCGTACAGCCAAGTGATCCACCGGGATGGCCGCTGTTCACGCCGTGTACCATGCGCACAATATCTCTGCGGACTTGCGACGCAGTTCTCTTCAGTTCTTCAATGGAATTCATATCGCTAAGCAATTATTGCTGCGCGAAATTATTTCGAACTGACCGTCAATTGCCCTTTTGTTTGTTGAATGTGAAAAATTGAAGTCCAATCTTTCAATTCATTCCTTCGAATGTTGCTGAATGAACTCAATGCACTTCGTTCACCAGCGTAATGCGCTTGCTCATGCATTGCATGATGACGATGCCGCGGCTAAAAAATGTTGGATTGGCATAATAGGTTCTGTTGCCATGATTTCTTCTCACTTCATTAGGATAGAGCGGCTTTCTGCTTACCGCTTCATAATTAAGTCCTCCCATGCAAGAGCCGGTGAGTATTATTGAATCATTCGGGAGGATATACAAATTTGGTATGAGTAATTGATTGGCGAGTGGTGGCAAAACCGTATTGTCTATTGTGGGCACTGATCGCTGACCTACATACTGGAAAAAAACATCCAAGGTATCATTCGTCGGATTCATGAAGATTACATCTCCACGACAACCACAATGTCTCATTTGTCTTCTTGCTAAACCTGATCTCGACACACCATATTTACTCCAGAAATTGAGGTAAAGATGTTGTCTGGATGCCTCATTCTTGCACACATTGCCTGTTTGAAATGTAGTGTGTGTAGATTGAGAATTGTTGCCAGTTGAAACATTTGTTCCGGCATTCACCAGTTGTCCATCTTTGTTGTAAGTGTCTTTATTACTCAAAACACGTGGGTCGCGTGGATCATCTTTGGGAATGCGTTGAGTAGATCTTTTTTCTGTAGTTGGGTTTTGATAGGTTGTGGCCGTAGACTTTGTCGTTGTAGGTGAAGCAGGATGAGCAGCTCTTTCATAGTTGTTTTGGTGAACAACCGGAGCGGGTTTCGCAGGAGCTTTTTCCTTTTGAGCGTCCGCAATGGTTGGGGAGGCAATGAGTGCGAGCATGCAGAGCAGCGTTGCGGTGAATCGGGTAGAATTTTTCATTGGTATATATTTTAGTAGGTTTTACTCGATATTGCCTCACACAAATCGTGCTCAAAACTTCAAAAGTTAAATATTATACTAAAGTAAGTGATTGTTTTTGATTGTGATGCCACCTTTTGAAAATTGTGAACAAATGATCAGATGACTTTAGCTTACGAATCTTGAGCATCAGAAAAACAAGATCATTCGTACTTTCGCGCCCGCAAATTTTCAGGTAAAAAAATATGGCTTTAAAATGTGGAATTGTAGGATTGCCCAACGTAGGTAAATCCACTTTGTTCAACTGTCTGTCGAATGCTAAGGCGCAGGCGGCGAATTTTCCCTTTTGTACAATCGAACCAAACGTAGGAACAATCACTGTTCCGGATGAGCGTTTGAACAAACTGGCAGAAATTGTTATTCCTGAAAAAGTAATTCCAACCACCATCGAAATCGTCGATATCGCCGGTCTTGTAAAGGGAGCGAGCAAAGGCGAAGGTCTTGGCAATAAATTCCTTGCGAACATCCGCGAGACAGATGCGATCATTCACGTGTTGCGTTGTTTCGACGATCCAAACGTTGTTCACGTTGATGGAACCGTTGATCCCGTTCGCGACAAAGAAATCATTGATATCGAACTTCAGTTCAAGGATCTTGAGACCATTGAAGGCCGCATTGCAAAAGTGGCGCGCGGTGCAAAGAGTGGTGACAAAGACTCTAAGCGCGATTTCGATTTTATGACGCGTATCAAAGAGGCTCTTGAAAAGGGCATTAGCGCGAGAACTATTGAACCTGCAAATGAAGAAGAAGAGAAGCTCGCTGCAGAACTTCAATTGCTTACCGGCAAGCCTGTGCTATATGTGTGCAATGTGGATGAAGGCTCTGTGGTGAGTGGCAATGCGCATGTTGAGAGAGTGCGTGAAGCGGTGAAGAACGAGCGCGCCGAGATCATCGTCCTTGGTGCTGCCATCGAAGCCGATATCGCTGAACTTGAAACCTACGAAGAGCGCGAGATATTTCTGAAGGACCTTGGTCTTGAAGAACCTGGTGTTGCGAAATTGATTCGCGCAGCATATAAACTGCTCAACCTGCAAACCTATTTCACAGCAGGTGTGAAAGAAGTGCGCGCATGGACCATTCACAAAGGTGACACAGCTCCTAAAGCGGCCGCGGTGATTCACACCGATTTTGAAAAAGGATTCATTCGCGCGGAAGTCATCAAGTACAAAGACTACTTACAATACAAGACAGAAGCTGCTGTGAAAGAAGCCGGCAAGCTTGGCGTTGAGGGAAAAGAATACATCGTGCAAGACGGCGATGTGATGCATTTCCGTTTCAACGTGTAGTGCGGTGGCGCGATTTATCGCGCCGGGAATTCCTCCATCATTTGCGTCCCCATGGATACGCAATTTATCGCGCCGCCGCGTTAAATTGCGGCATGATGTCTCAGCAATCAATCAAGAACCTTCAAAGGCTCAAAGGCGAGCTTTTCAAAAAGTTCGGCGTACTTAAGATTGGCTATTTCGAAAGTTATATTGATTACCATCACAACAAATTATGTGATGTGAATATTCTCGTGGAATTGGAAGAGCCTCTCGGGTGGAAATTTTTTGATCTCAAGGAATTCATCGAACTGAAACTCGATATACACATTGATATATGTACGATGAAGGCTTTGAAGCCTGCACTCAAAGAGGATATCATTGCCAATACTCATTTTGTATGAGGAAATCAAGGAATCAACGTTTCGACTTTTTTCTTCAGGAAATGAACGATGCCATCGCCAACATTTTGAAGTATACTGAAGGAATGAGCTATAACGATTTCACGACAAATCAAATGGTTCAGGATGCCGTTATAAGAAATTTTGAAATCATTGGTGAAAGTGTAAAACATGTTCCTTACAAATTTCAACGATCAAACAAACAAATTCCCTGGCAACATATGTTTGACCTACGCAATTTTATCGTTCACGAATTCTTTGATGTGGACGACGAGATTCTCTGGCAAATTATTTATCGTGATTTAGAAAAAAATCTCAAAGACTTGAAGGAAATTCAGGAGAAACTAACTCACGAAGTTTTTGGTAATGACTGAGATTCAAACAGATGTAATTTGTAATAATTTCAAAATATATTTTAGAATTATTACAAAACCGAAAACAAAATCAATTTGTAATAAAGAAAAAATTAATTTTAGAATTATTACAAAGTGTTTTTTTTCCAAGAGGTGTGCTTTGAATTGCCTCAATATGAAAGGAAGTATGAGCGCTTAGTCGGCAAATGAATATGTCTGTGCCAAAATCGCACTAATGGAATCCAAAGCGTCGCTAGAAATCACATACTCAATAGCAGTGTCGGAAGAATGGCTTACTCCACCACAATTCTCGCAAGTTCTTTTTTATCGCTATAATAGAACTGCACTATATAAATGCCTGCGTTCAGTTCTTCAACTTTAAGCGAAACGATATCGTTGACGATTCTCATTCGCTCATTTCTCACAATAGCACCCACTTGATTGCTAATCACACAACGCACTTGTTCATTGTTTTTCGCATTCAATCTAAATGAAACCTGATGATTCGCAGGATTCGGATATCCCTCTATGGTCACGTAAGAACCTGCGATGTTTTGAATACCGACACTGCCTTGAAATGCAAGATTGTCAATCCAGAGATAATCATTATGCGTTGGATTGTCACCACTTGCCGACATCACAATCATGCAAGAATCCGGATTACCATCGTCTGTGTAGTTCAGAGGAATTTCGAAATTCTCCCAACTCATGGCCATGCCTGAAAGTTGCTCATGCTTTGATGCAACCGGCACGCGTGCATTAAGTGTTGCATCCCATCTGGTGAGAAATACATCGATATAACCTTGAGAGGACCCAAAAATCATATGTTGCCAATTACCGGTTAATTTTTCAGGGCGATCAGTAAAAGGATAACCCGCGTATGGTGTAGTGGTAATAACATCCAATTGTCCGGCTACTGCAATTCCTGTGAATACAAAGCTTTTGAAGCCTTTGCTTGTTAGCTTAATGAATGATCCTCCGGGATTTCCGGGAGTGCCTTTTGTGCAAGTGAACTGGCTAATTTCAGCAGTGTAATCATTCAATGTTTGCCAGCCAACGGGATTGTTGTATGCCCCAAGATTCGTCCAGTCTTCAAATCCTGCATTTGGAATCTGAGCAGAAGCAAGGCCTGTGTACAATAAAAGCGCAAGACTAAATACTGTTTTGTCGAAATTTTTCATATGGATGGGTCGGTTTTCTATTAGATCCAAAAGTAAGTTCGAAACATCCCGGTGAACAGATTCAGATAAAATTACCCCTTCGCACATTCGCAGCCATTTGCATACATTTGAGCCAACTAATTAGAACGATTGTATGTGGCAAGAAAAAGACAATAAGCTGGTGCGTGAATTTCGCTTCAAGGATTTTCAGGAGGCATTTACTTTTATGACACGCGTAGGTTTTATCAGCGAGAAAACGGGCCATCATCCGGCATGGTTCAACGTTTACAACTATGTTCGCATTGAGTTGAGCACACATGATGCAGGAGATATAGTAACTGAGAAAGACAGAAAGCTTGCTTTGGCTATCGATGAAATTCTTCAATAGGTAGAAATACCTTCCATAAGTAAAAGTATATTACTAACTTCGCCAGCGCTTTCTAAGGTGGGGACAACGAGTCGTTGCCGGAGAAAGAAATCGAACAACCTGCTTTTTTATGACAGAAATTAAGGAAAAGGCAACGGTCAATGTCACCGAAGCCTCCATCACCGGCCGTATGTCAGCCTTTGATCATGAGCAATTGGTTTTTTGCCAGGACAAAGAGACGGGCTTGAAATCTATTATCGCAATTCACAATACCGTATTGGGTCCTGCTGTAGGTGGCACGCGCATGTGGTCTTATGCCAGCGAAGACGATGCTATCACTGATGCATTGCGCCTTTCGCGTGGTATGACTTATAAAAACGCTTTGGCCGGATTGAATATCGGTGGCGGTAAGGCTGTTATCATCGGCGATGCGCGAAAAGACAAGTCTGAAGCTTTGGTGCGCAGATTTGGAAAGTTCGTCAACAGTCTTGGTGGAAAATATATCACTGCTGAAGATGTCGGTATCTCCACCAAGGATATGGAATACGTGCGTCAGGAAACAAAGCACGTGGTTGGTTTGCCCGAATATCTTGGTGGCAGCGGCGATCCTAGTCCTGTAACCGCGTTTGGCGTTTACATGGGAATGAAAGCCAGCAACAAGACTGTTACAGGAAGCGATTCTCTCACCGGAAAAAAAATCCTAGTTCAAGGCGTTGGACACGTGGGTGAATATCTTGTGGAACTGCTGGTAAAAGAAAATGCTGAAGTTGTCATCGCCGACATCTACGAAGATCGCGTGAACGATGTAGTGACGAAATATGGAGTAAAGGCTATTCATGTAAATGACGTTTACAAAGAGGAAATGGATATTTATAGTCCTTGCGCATTGGGAGCTACGGTGAATGATAATACTCTCGATCAGTTGAAATGCAGCATTATTTGTGGAGCGGCAAACAATCAATTGAAAGATGAAACAATTCACGGCGTGGATGTGTTGAAAAGGGGTATTCTATACGCCCCTGATTATCTTGTGAATGCCGGTGGAATCATCAATTGCTACTGGGAAATTGTTGGTTACAACAGACAGGCAGCACTTGCACAGGCAGAAAGCATTTATGATACAGCGTTGAAAATTTTCAAGAAATCCTCTGAAGAAAATATTCCGACATATCTCGCTGCCAACCAACTTGCTGAAGCGCGCATCGCTTCCATCGGAAAAATTAAATTGACCTACTAATCTTACTTCAAACTAAAAACTAATAATTGTTTTCTTAATGTTGAATCGCAGACAAATCAGAATCAAAGTGATGCAAATCCTCTTCGCTTATTACAGTGAGGAGAAGCCGGATATCGTGTTGTATGAAAGGATTCTGTTCGATAGTTTCGATCGCTTTCGTGACTTATACATCGCTTTGCTATTGTTGCCGGCTGAAATGCAGGCCAAGGCAATCGATAAGATTGAAGCAGGCATGAACAAAAAGCTTCCTGCTAAGGAAGATCTTCATCCGAATACCAAATTTGTCACCAACACATTGGTGCGCATTCTTGCCAATAGCAAAATACTGGATAAAGCTTCTAAGGAAATTCAAATCAGATGGAAAGACAACGATGATCTGGTAAAGCAGATGTTTAAATTGTTGATTGAGTCTCCTGATTACAAAGAATACATGGCGAGCAAAGAGCGTGGTTTCGAACACGACCGCGAGTATTTGTTGCGTTTCATTCGACGTCACCTTGTGAATTTCGAATTGATGCATGACTGGTTGGAAGAGATTGGAATATTCTGGAATGACGATCTGGATCTTGCATCGAGCATGGCTTTAAAATCATTGAAACAGGTGAAGGATTCTGAAGATGATGTCACATTAATGCCACTATGGAAAGCAGATGACGATGAGGAAGAATATACGCGTCAGCTGTTTCGTAAGACCATTACTATGGGCGCGGATCATGAGAAGTTGATTGCTGAAAATGCTCCGAATTGGGAAACTGATCGCATAGCTTTAATGGATCTTGTAATCATGAAAATGGCGTTGGCTGAGGCTCAAAATTTTGAGAGTATTCCTCTTAAAGTAACGATGAATGAATACATTGAATTGGCGAACTATTACAGTACACCAAAGAGCAATGTCTTCATCAATGGTTTGCTCGAAACGCTCTTCACAAAATTGCAGGCCGACGGAAAAATCAAGAAGCTCGGAAGAGGTTTGGTTGAGTCCTGATCATCATATTCAACGTTGATTGCTTAAGAAAAAGAAACTTGTCGTTGTTCTCGGTCCAACTGCGATCGGGAAAACGGCTTTTTCCATTGCTCTTGCGAATCATTTTCACACTGAAATCATTTCTGCTGATTCCAGACAGTTTTACCGCGAACTGAATATAGGTGTTGCACGTCCTTCTTCGATGGAACTTTCGAGTGCGCCACACCATTTCATTGGTTTTCTATCTGTGAAGGAGAATTTTAGTGCCGGAGATTTTGAAAGAGAGTCACTTGCGACGCTTTCTGCATTGCATGCACAACATGATGTCGTTGTTTGTTGCGGTGGCAGCATGATGTACGTGGATGCTTTGCTCTATGGTCTGGATGAACTTCCATCTGACAAAGAATTGAGAGTTGCAATCCAGCATACAATTGCCAATGAAGGATTATCAGTTATGGTTGACGAATTGAAGGCGTTGGATCCTGAATATGCAAGGCAAGTTGATTTGAATAATCCGCATCGCATCATTCGCGCAGTTGAGGTTTGCCGTCTCACCGGAAAAAAATATTCTGAGTTGCGTAAGGCCGCGACGCGGGACCGGGAATTCGAAATTATTAAAATTGGATTGACGAGCTCGCGTAATTGGTTGTATAATCGAATCAATCTGCGCGTGGATCAGATGATGTCCAATGGATTTCTTGAAGAAGCAAAAACGGTTTACGCATTGCGAGATTTGAATGCCTTGCAAACAGTTGGATATAGAGAGTTGTTCGAATACTTTGACGGCATGTTAAGTATTGAAGAAGCGGTCGAGAAAATTAAACAACACACGCGCAATTTTGCCAAACGACAAATGACGTGGTGGCGACGTGATGAAAAGATTCATTGGGTGGACTTGGAAAATAATTCCAATGAAGGGTTGAATCAGGCATTGAGACAAATAGGCGAGGGGTGAACTTGTTGTTATAAAAGGTGACCGGAAAATCCGAATGAGGAGGCGATATTTGACCTCTATTATTCACGTTTTGAGATTCCTCACCTCGTTTAAGAATCTGCTCAGAGTGATTGCGAAGGATGGTTTTACAACTTCACCCTTCCATTCCTTCACCGCCCGACCGCATATTCTTTCTTTTGAAAATAGAAGAATCCACCTTTCCGAATTTCCAGCTGAGTTGCACACGCAACACTTGCCAGTCGCGTCTGCGGAAGGTGTCTTGAATGAAGAGATCCGTTTCGCTGTGCGTGTAATTGATACGCGTCCTCAAAACATCTTGCATGGAAATCGTGAGTGACATAGACTTAGATTTAAGGAAATCTCTTTTGAGTGAAAGATCAAGTCCGTAGCTAGGTAAGAGGTAACCTTGAACAGTATTTTCTGTTCCACCAAAACCGCCTCCACCCATTCCTCGTCCACCACCACCGCCACCACTGCCGCCTCGATCGCTTCCGGCTACAGTCAACGCTTTTCTGCTGCTGTAATCAAACAATGCCTGAAGTGTAAAGGATCCTGGCAATTTGAATATAGCATTGGTTTTTGCCCACCAGCTTTGTTGACTATTGGTGAGGGAAGGACTAATGTTTGTACCATCGATGGCCGACTGATATAAATTCAGATTCAAGGTAAGATCAAACCAACTATTGATAGAATTTTTCGATACAACTTCCAATCCGAAAGCTGAACTGTAGGAGGCGTTGTCGTATGTGTTGACTATAATATTGTTGCCCAGTACTTCACTGTATTCTGTTGTCTGATTTCGAACTGTGAGGTTCGTAATATATCTGCCGTAAGCGGTTGCAATGAAAACATTTTTCTTGTTGAAATTCTTTTGATAAGACAATTCAACAAGGTTGGTGAATTCAGGTTTGAGTGCAGGATTTCCACGACTCACGTTGAGTGAATCGCTGTAGTCGACAAACGGAATGAGCTGCATAAACGAAGGCCTGTTGATCTTTCTTGAAACGGCAAACTGCAGGTCCTGCGTTTCATTTATAACCCTTGTGAGAAACAGTGAAGGGAATAGACTCACGGGATAACTGATGTGAAATCGGAGTGTAGTATCAATCAATTTGCCGGCATAATCGCTGCTTTCAATGCGTAATCCCAATTGGTACTTCCATTTTTCTGCATTGCGTGAAAATGTTCCATAACCCGCGTATACCTGATCATTGAACTGATAATTCACTGCCAAGCTTTGAAGCAATAGAAAGCTTGACGTGGAATCTACATAAACGTAATTGTTATAAAGGCTTTCATACTGACGGTATGAGCCGCGCAATCCAAATTCGATTTTGGTCTTATCGTTCAGCTTTGAGGTGAAATCCGTTTGCGAAGTATACAAGCGCTGATAGCCTGATCCACTTTGTCGCTGGATATTGATATAATCGTTGGAATATGTGTTTTTGTAATCTCCAATAAATGAACTGTTGATCATGTTGAAGTTGAGATCGGAAGTCAACTCTGTTCCTTCTTTTGCGAAGAGATGCTTGTACAAAAGGCTTGATCCCAGATTTTCAAACATTCTTTCTGTCTCGGAATCGCGTGTGTACGTGCTCCGCGGTTTGATATTGGGGTCAGTGAGCAATGTATCAGTGATCGCTTCGATGTAATCAAATGGATTGAACTGACCGCTTGTGTATGATTGCGAAACAGTGAACGTGTTTCTGATGTCATAGAAGTAATCGACACCAAGTTTGCCACTCAAAAAATAACCGAGATTGATGCTATTCTGCGATTGATGTAATTGTGTATTCGGAATATTGGCAAAGCTCGTCCTGTCAGTAGTTCCAAGTGAAATAGATTTTCGCTGATTGTAATTTCCGTTGACGAAAAAATTGAATTTTCCTTCGCGCAGATTGACATCGCCACCTGTGTTATATCTTGGACGTGAGTCGGCACCGAATCTCAAATTTCCGCTATAACCAAGTCCGCGATTGTGCTTCATGACAATGTTCACAATACCACCGCCACCGCCGCTGGCGTCGTATTTTGCTGAGGGATTGGTGATGACTTCGACGCGAGAAATAGCATCGGCAGGAATTTGATCGATAGTCAGTGTTGTCGGTCTTCCGTCAATAAATATTTGTGGTGAAGAATTCCTCATGGAAACATTACCATCGATGTCGACTTGCAAAGCTGGAACATTGCGCAAGACATCTTCAGCAGTTCCACCAGCATTGATGGGGTTTTTTTCGACGTCATAAATCCGTTTGTCAAACTCGATTCTGTATCCGGGATCAGCACCATCAATGACCACCTCGTTAAGTAACGTTGAAAGCGTCATGCGGATATTTCCCATATCCTTTTCAGGCGCACTCATTCCACTGCCTGATTGCAGCGTAAACTCAATATTCTGATGCTCATAGCCCACCAGACTGACAACCATGATCAATGGTTCTCCTACCACTACTTTATCAATAACGAAATCACCATTCGCAGCAGTAAGCCCACCGGTCACAAGTGTTCTCGGTGAATTATCCGTAGGATTTTTTGAAGGTTTGAAAATCTGAATGACCGCATATTCTAACGAAGATTTAGAGGCTTCATCTATGACTTTCCCGTAAATTTTCCCATTCGCATCACCGCCTGGCCGGCCTTGTCTGCCCGGTTGTGCTGAAGTCACAAGACTTGATAGGACAATTAGTAATACAAGAGAAAATTTATTCATAAGCGGCGGCAAAGATCATCATGCCGATAGTTTAATGACTTACCATCTATCAAAAAGATCTCATCCAATTCCTAAATAAATGCAACGACTATGGCTGCTATGTATTGAATTCATGTGCACGCCATTCTCTAATCACTGATAATTTAGAAAAGTGATCCTCCCGAATTGCCCAATTTTAGTTACCTCATTCGGAGAATTTTGGAGGATTATTTTGTCAATGAATGATGAGTCTTCTTGTGATGATTTTATTATTGAGTATGACTTCCACCATATACAATCCTGACGTTAAACGTTGGGAGAAATGAATCAATTCATTCAGTGTACCGCTCGAGTTGAATTGTCTGTTCTCTACAATTTTACCCAATGGATCAATCAATTTAAAGCCAACTATTGTTGCATTTTGAGATACAATTGAGAGTTGAATCATGTCGCCATCACCCGGATTGGGATATATGCTCACAAACTCGTCTGCTTCTGATAAATCAACTAATAGAATGTCGCCTTCTTCAACTTCTTCGTCCATTGAGGGTCTCATAGGCGGCGCTGATGTTGGTGCCGCAATTCGGATGCATTGTGGCGTTCCATATGTTCCTACTGAAGCTGCAAAATGTGGTCGAATGCGGACGCTGTAGTATGATCCGTTGATCAACGCAACCGGTGTTGTGAAACTCAATGTTCTAAATGGAAAGGCTGTAGGTGTCATCACTGAGAATGGCGATCCTATTGGTACTCCTACCGAAGTAGTTTCAGTAAACTCAAACTCATAATTTACAGCACCACAAATTGTTGGTGATCCGGAAACGAAGCCTGAGCGAAGTAGGGTAGCCGGACAACGTTGATTGCTTTTTACCTGTACATCCGGTTGAGAAGCTATAGTGACTAAACTCGTAACGTAGCCGGTAACAATGATTTGTTCCGGCGTTCCCGCGCCATTTGTCAACTGGTAAACAGCATCTACTGTGTTGATGTATGTTGTTCCGAGTAAAAGACCAAGTGTTGGATATCCCAGAGAAATGTAAGCTGAACTGGTTGCGCTGGTTGCAGCTCCACCAAGTTGTGGAGTGAAATTGAACACATACATATCTGCGCCTGTCCAATTTGCTTTTATGTTGTTACAGCTTGGATAGGTCCCCGATGGATAGTCATTGCTACTGGCCATCAAAGCTTGAACGCAGAGGGTGAATGTTCCGTTGCCCTGACCAGAGTTGTGATTCCTCACAGCGATGTAATAATTCTGGCCTACCGTTAGACCGGTGTAATTCATCATTTCTGTTCCGCCGAGCAATGTCATATTCTCTACATCCAATTGCACCGCCGCCGCGTTGCGCAATTCGAGCACTCCGTTGAAAGAAGCTGAATTGAAGACAACCCTTAAACCCGGAGCTGGTGCTGTAAATCGATACCAAACGTCTTCACCGGTAATCACATTTGCCGGATTGCTCTCTGGCGAAGGTGTTGCACCAACGCATGTTCCATTGAGCGTGTAGCAACTTGGATAAATGTTTCCCGACTGATAGATAGTTTGAGCCGTTACCATGTTGTCATTTTGCGCTGTACCTGTAGTGCAGTTTTCGTCAATAAATCCATTGCAGTTGTCATCAATTCCGTTGGCACAAATTTCTGTTGTTAAAGGTTTCACTAAAGGATTGTTATCGTTGCAATCACCATTGTTTGGTGAATATCCTGCAGGTTGCGCACAAGCCAAAACAGGCGTTGCAGAATACGAACCAAAAGAATCGCTATCCGCATCGACATACCAATTCAGCAATGTCGTTCCTTCATCTATGGAGCCATTGCAATTGTCATCAACACCATTGCACGTCTCATTGGCACCTGGAAATACTGAAGCATTGTTGTCATTACAATCTCCGGTGCATGTAGTATAACCATCGCTATCCACATCAAACGTCTCGTCGATCAAGGCGTTACAGTTGTCATCAATGGCGTTGCAAATTTCAGTAACCCCGGGATGAACAGCGCTATTGCCATCGTTGCAATCTCCTGTGCTCAGTGATGCATTCGCAGGAGCTGTGCAAAAACTTCCCATCAGTGTTGAGCCATAGCCGTCATTGTCGAGATCTGTATAATAATTCTGAAAGGTGATTCCGTTGTCTGTTAAACCATCGCAATCGTCATCAATTCCATTGCACAATTCTGTAGCACCGGGACGTATTGCAGCATTCGAGTCATTGCAATCTGTGCTATTGGAGACATATCCTACTGGCGCAGTGCATGCTTGTGTTGCTATAGATAAATTGCCATAACCGTCATTGTCAAAATCGCGATAGAATGTAACAAGAACACCTTCGTCTGTGGATCCATTGCAGTTGTCATCTGCTCCATTGCAAAGTTCACTAACAGCAGGATTGATATTCGCATTGGCATCATTGCAGTCAAGATTGTTGAGTGAAGAACTGGCCGGCGGTGCGCAGAAATTCCCGATGAGTCCTGCACCATATCCATCATTGTCTGCATCAGTATAATAATTCTGGAAGGTGACACCGTTATCAATAAAAGTATCACAGTTGTCATCAATTCCATTGCATGCTTCCGGTGCGCCGGGGAAAATGTTGTTGTCATTGTCGTCGCAATCTGTACTATTGGCCACGAAACCAACAGGTGCAGAACAGGCCTGCACAGTTACTGCAAGGTTGCCAAATCCATCGTTGTCGAGGTCGCGATAGAACGTGATGAGTACGCCTTCATCTATAGTTGTATTGCAATTGTCATCAGTGCCGTTACATGTTTCAGTTGCGCCGGGATGAACTGCCGCATTGCTGTCGTTGCAGTCCGTACTGTTGGCAACATATCCAACCGGTGCAGAGCAGGCAAGCGTTGTAATCGAAACAAAGCCATAGCCATCATTGTCTTGATCGCGATAGAATGTGATGAGCACGCCTTCATCGGTTGAACCATTGCAATTGTCATCAATGCCATTGCAAGCTTCCGTCGCGTTGGGACGAATAGCCGCGTTATTATCGTTACAATCTGTGTTGTTGGCCACATAACCGCCGGGTGCAGAACAGGCCTGTGAAGTTGTATTGATGTCGCCATATCCATCATTGTCAAAGTCGCGGTAGAATGTGACAAGTACGCCTTCATCAATCAATGTGTTGCAATTGTCATCGACACCATTACACACTTCTGTTGCGCCCGGACGAATGGCTGAGTTACTGTCATTACAGTCTGTACTGTTGGATACATAACCTACCGGTGCAGAACACGCTTGTGTTGTTAAAGCAATGTTGCCATATCCGTCGTTGTCGAAATCGCGATAGAAAGTAATCAGTACTCCATCATCAATTGAGGCGTTACAATTATCATCTACACCATTGCACACTTCAGCTGCACCGGGATGAATGGATGCGCTATTGTCATTGCAATCTGTACTGTTGGCTACATAACCGACCGGGGCAGTGCATGCGAGTGTTGATACAGCCAAATTCCCGTATCCGTCGTTGTCGAGGTCGCGATAGAATGTGAGTTGAACTCCTTCATCAATTACGCTGTCACAGTTATCATCTATAAGATTACATACTTCTGTAGCACCGGGATAAACTGCATTGTTGTTGTCGTTGCAGTCTCCACCGCATGATGTAAATCCGTCACCATCTATATCAAAACCTTCATCTATTAAACTGTCACAATCATCATCTACCGCATTGCAAATTTCCGGCGCAGAGGTAATCTGAATATTGAATGTGCCGGTGGTGCCGTTGTAGCCTCCGGCTTGTATATAATAAGTCTGCCCAATGGAAAGGACGCCACAAGCGGGCGAAATCAGTGATTTATAATTACTCGCGCTTATGTCGTCATTACAAGCAATGATTGCTCCGCCGCAGGAGCCATAAAGGGCAAGACGTGTATCGCTCATTCCTCCTGCGAAATTTGTTGTGATAGAGATCTTCCCACCATTGTAAACAAATTTGAACCATATGTCTTTAATCTGAGTGCCGCCACCACAATTCGGATTGGCTCCTTCAATACAACTCGTAACATTTGTCGAAGCTGTCTGTGGATTATCCACAATGAGTAGCGTTGCACCTGAGCAGACATCATTCGCGGGACCATATGTGCATGAACCATTATCAACTGTTGCTAATGGATTGTAGTTGCAAGCAGTATTGTTCATACAACCCGGTACTACAGCGAGTGGATAGCAAAAATTGTGACTCACGCTTGTACCAAAATTGGCTGCACCCATGATCACCAAAGTAGTTGTCGTCGCATCGTCTTTGATGAAATAGTTTCCGTTTCCTTGCGAACAACTGCCGTTGGAAAGCCCATCTCCATAACTGTCGAACACGTTAAGTGTAAAACATCCATCTGGTAAACAGAGAGGAATAAGATTGGTTGTTTCACTTCCATAACCCGAACCGCTGAACATCACGTTGCTACTTGCATCTGTTATATTCCAACTGGTTTCATTGGGCCAACAATCGGTTCTCAAAGTCAATGTTGCATTGTTGATTCCGTTGATACAGTAATAATTTGTAATCGCCGAATTGTTTGCTGTGTTGTCATCAGTGAGAGTGTTTACCGCAGTAATATTCACATTGAAGGTGAAGCTACCTGTTCCATAATTCAAATTAGGTAATGTTATATTGGCACTAACCCCTGTGAGCAAATTTCCTGTCCAATTATAAGTTAGCATTGACTGTCCTGTAACCTGATATTCGATGGTCATCGAAATGATCGGATTCGTCCCCGCATTGAGAATGGTTACTTGAGGGGATACAGTCGTTGAACAATAAGATCCAGTTGGAGAATTGACATTCGTTATTGCCGCGTCCAAGTTGGGAAGCGAATATAGTGGTGCTCTCCATAAACCACGGCCGAAAGTGGCGGCAGTTAATGTACTCGTGCCGGTATGAACATCGAGGTCTGTGATGTTGACATTCGGAAGATCGTTGATATATGGAACGAAATTTCCCAGCACATTATCGCGGTAGTACACACCAGCATCCATTCCCACATAAATTCCATCATTGGTCCCCGGTTGAAAGGCCAACGCATTTGCAGGCAAATTGGGAAGTGAACCGGAAATATTGGTCCATGTCGTTCCTCCGTTAGAAGTGAAATATACTTTATTGCCGGCAGCATAATTGCTCACCGCAAGCCATACTTTGTTAGGATCGGTGTTGTGAATGGCAATGTCTTTAATGCTATAACCC
>JAYTOA010000054.1:0-17114 GCA_043748015.1 Flavobacteriales bacterium | reverse complement strand
AGTATGGGAGCTGACGTATCATAAACAGTTATGATCTGTGTAGCCGAAACATTGTTGCCGCAATCGTCCGTCGCTGTCCAGGTTCTTTCAAGACTGTAGGTGCAATTATTACCGGCAATTGTTGTCTGATTGAATGTAATTTCAACAACATCATCACAATTATCTGTGGCTGTTGGAATGCCTATTTCCGGAATATTTCCGCACTCTGCAATCGTATCCTCAGGAACATCTAAAAGTCCTGGAGGCGTTGAATCTACAACGTGAATAATTTGAGTTATGGTTGTTGTATTTCCGCAATCATCTGTTGCTGTCCAAGTTCTTTCTATGTCATGTCCGCAATTGTTTTCATTGCTAATTCCACTGATGAAATTCAAATTGAGATCAGCGTCACAATTATCACCAAAGGCAGGATAGTATTCAGGTGCAGTTTCATCACAATTAATAGTCCATTCCGAAGGAACATTTTCGATGATGTATGGCGGTATTGTATCAACAAATGTGATCACCTGAGTTGCTGTTGTCGTGTTGCCACAATCATCGGTAACTGTCCATGTTCGTGTAAAAGTTGAGCCGCACTCATTCAGTTCTGTTATAGCCGCAAGATCAATTTCAAGATCGTTGCCGCAATTATCTGTTGCTGCAACAACAGAAGAAACTACAGGTGAGTTGCATTGCATTGTCTGATTGGCAGGAACTCCGTAAAGTATAGGGGGCGTGGTATCAACAACAATTATCACTTGTGTGGCTGAGGCAGTATTGCCGCAGTTGTCTGTGCCGATCCAGGTGCGAGTAATGGTATAAGGACAGCCCGCTGAAATATCTTCTGTAAAAGTTATTTCAACGTTGTCATCACAATTGTCGTCGCCCATTACAACCGCAGCGGTTGGAATGGATCCACAATCAACGGTCTCATCGGACGGAACACCAACAAGTGTTGGAGCACTTTCGTCAGTAACCTCTAATGTTTGGGAAGCTGCGCTTTCGTTACCACATGCATCTATTGCTGTCCATGTTCTGATAATGGTGAAAGCGCAATCGTCACCCGGTATGATTTGTTGGCTGAAAGTAACCAACGGATTGGCATCACAATTATCTGAAGCCGTTACATTTCCCGCAGGAATGATGGCAGAGCATTCCATGCTTCCATCGGCCGGAACATCAATCAAAACAGGCTCAATGGTATCAGTTACCGTAATTAATTGGGTATCCGAAGTACTGTTTCCGCAGTCATCCACCGCAGTCCATGTGCGAAGAATGAAGTATTCGCAGCCGTTTCCAGGCACGATGGTTTCATCAAATGTGATTGCAGGATTTGCATCACAGTTATCAGTTGCTGAGGGAGAATCAGATGATGGCACAGCTCCACATTCCGCAGCAAAATCAGGGGGCATATTTCCTATCACCGGAGGCGTAGTATCCACAATATTGATGTTGCGGATAATGGTCATTGTATTGCCGCAATGATCGGTGGCCGTGTAGGATTGGACAAGGATATTATGGCAATCGTCATTCAGCATGTATGATGAAGAGGAAAGCGTTGGATTATTGTCGCAGTTATCCGTCCATATTGGCAGATAATCTGGAACTGTGGTCGAACATTCCACATCGATATCCAAAGGTGGATTGGTCACTTGTGGAGGTGTCGTATCCACAAAAGTTATTGTTTGTGTGGCCGAAGAACTATTACCGCAGTCGTCGAAGGCTGTCCATGTGCGCACGAAGGTGTATCCACAAGCTTGTTGCGTGGTAACAGCATTCAATCCGATGTTGGGATTTGAAGTGCAGTTGTCGGTTGCAGTCACCATGAGTGAAGCCACAGGATCGCCACATTCCATTATTAGATCAGCGGGCACACCTGATAAAACCGGAGGTATATTGTCAAAGACTTGAATTGTCTGTGACACACTCACATTGTTTCCGCAATCGTTTGTTGCTGTCCAAGTTCTAACTATAGTGAGATTGCAATCTGTTCCGGTAAACACTTCATTGAGTACAATATCGAGCACAGCATCCGACGGATCACTAAAAATCGGTGTTGTAATTTGTGGAATGTCTTGCGCGCAACTAACTGTTGAGTTTGCTCCCGGCTGACTTGTTACTGTCGGCGTAGGACAATTGTAAACACCCGCATCCCACGAAAGATCATCCGCTTGTCCAAGTGCGATGTTGAATTCGTCAGTTCTTCCGTTTGGACCTGCATCTGAATCTGTGTTGTTATTTCCAAGATCGGGAGAGGTGAACGCGAAGTTTGCAGGCAGTGTGGACGGATCAAATACAATGAAATATTCTCCCGTAATTTCTACAGTGAATAAATACAATCCACTGCTGTTTGTTGAAGTTGTTGCTATTAGGACATCATCAGCTGTTCCGGCATTGCCATCCGTTCCGGTATTGTACAACCGCACGGTAACATTCGGTACCGCCGCCTCTCCGGAATCTTGTTGCCCGTTGTAGTTGGCGTCGTTCCATACATAATCACCAACTTTTACAGTGCATAATTGTGTCGTGATTATCTGATCAACAGTCGTAGAATGACCGCAGCCATCGTTAGCTGTCCATATGCGTGTGTATGTTGTTGTTCCATTTGGATTGACGACACTTGTTTGATTGTAAGTTGTTGTCAAACTGTGGCAATCATCGAACGTTACATTGGGTGCTGCAGGTGGCGGAGTATTGCATGGAATGGTTAAGTCCGTCGGTTCCATATTAGCTACCGGGGCGAGATTGTCAACTACAGTAATAAGCTGATCGCAGGAACCGGATGCAGCTGCAGAAGTCCAATGTCGAAGAAAGCGTGTAATGCAATTGCTGCTTGTATTACCGTTACATGGAAGCATGCAAGGTATGACAGCCATAGGCTCTGAATTGTTTCCTGTCTTGGATGGACTTGCGTGTATATCCGCAATGTTGACAGATCCAAATCCCGCTGCGCCAAAAGCTGTGAGCTTCACTGTTACCTCATACCACACTTCATATATCCAGTTGGGATAGGTTTCGTTTATGGCGTAGCTAGATGTGGTTGCTGGAGAGTTGCTTGTCAATACATAACCATATGTATTGAAATTTTTATCCAGGGAAGTGGTAGCCGAAAGAACGTTGAGCGAACTTCCAAAAATCATCTGTCCATCACCACCCGTTACACCAAGGCATTTGTAGCCTGAAGGAACAGTATTGCTCGAGGTAAGATAGTCAATTTCAAATTCCAGTTTTTTGACATTGCTCGCATCGTAAAGTGCAAGCCGCAATTTGTCACTACCTGTCAGGTTGTTGAAAGTGTGATTTCCCGGCCAATCAATTTTATTTGTACCATAGGTGTTGTCTACAAAATTCTTAGTGAGAGTCGTTCGAATGGTCACTGTTCCTGTTCCCGAATTTGCCGTCGGATTGATGGAATAAGTTGTCGTTGCACCAATATTTTCATTGGCGCTTCCTCCAAAACATATCTGTCCGTTATTTGGATCAGGAGGGAGGGGCACTGCGCAATATTCATCAGTGTATGTCCACAATGCGTTGCATGAAGAAGTAGGAGCACCCGTTACATCCGGTGTTCTGGGATCAGAACATTCTACCGTAAAATCAGTCGGACAGATTATTGTGCATGGGCAGGCGCCTGGCAATACGGGCTCGGTGTTGTTTCCTGTTTTGGAGGGACTTGCATGTACACCGGCGATGTCCACAGTGCCGAAGCCCGCATTTCCAAAAGCATCCAGCTTCACGACAACTTCATACCACACATCATAGATCCAATCAGGTTGTGCTGGGTTTGGCGTGTAATTCGCGTCGGTAGCAGGTGAATTCACAGGCAATACATATCCGTATTCATTGAAATTTTTGTCAAGCGATGTCGTTGCCGAAAGCACATTCAATGCAGAACCAAAAACCATATTTCCATCGCCACCTGTTACACCAAGACATTTGTATCCTGAAGGAGCCAAATTGCTAGACGTTATATAGTCAATTTTGAATTCGAGCTTGCGGACGTTGTTCGCGTCAAGCATTGCAAGTTGTAAGTGATCACTGCCCGTCAGATTGCCAAAAGTGTGACCACCGGGCCATCCAATTTTATTGATGCCATATGTATTATCAACGAAATTTTTCGAGAACGTTGTACGAACAGTTACTGTTCCCAGTGCAGGATTAATATCATAGTCAACCAAAAACAAAACTTCAGCTCCAACCGGATTATTGGTTCCGTTGAAACACATCGTACCGCTGTAATCGCAGGGCGTTACGCCAACCATGATCTCGTTGCTTTCACCAACATAGTCTACACATCCCGAACGACGGGAGAATCTTTTGTAGTAGGTTGTCTCAGTGATAATCCCGGGATCATAACTCAATCCCGTTGCTCCAAGAATGGTTTGATACAACATGCCAGTGGAGGCGGATCTTCTTTTCCACATCACATCAAGTGTACCACTACCGCCGGTTGGATTTGTCGTGCTCGTCAAAGGCGCCGGATCGAAATTACCGCAACCCGTCTGGGCACAGCAAATGATTCCGCCATCGATCACGTTATCGCATTGTGCAGCTATTTCTTGGCACATTGACATCGTGACGATGGTCAAGCACATGGAGAAAAAGTACGCGCAAGCGGCACGAGAAATTTTCTGTATAATTCGAGAGTACAAATTTTTCATATAGTCAGGTTGATGTTTTATCGGGTAAAGGCGTTGGACCCAGTAAACGCTAATGGCTCCACGATTCAACACGACATAGCCTGACTGATACGGCGAGAAATGTTAAATTGTTGCGTAGTGAGACGAAGATGAGCGCAACAAAGAAGCTGAATTCGCATTCAGCCATTAAAAAAGTGTTAGAATAGAAGGAAAGAAAACATCTACGGCCGCATATTCATATAGCTGAATTGATAGTCATTGCGCTTTGCAGAATAAAGCAGCAACTTACAGTTTTTTATTCTTTCCGAATAAGCCGGATGAAGGGACAATTCATCTCGCGTATCTGACATGACAGTTTCCTTTGTGATGCTTCCATCAGCAGTAATGACTGACGCGTAAACAACGTTGTCTTTACTGAATGGATAGGAATTGTAAACGAGGTAAATATTGTTGTTGCAATTAGCCCATGCATAAGAAAGCATACTTGTTCCTCCCTGCGATGATTGATGTTTTGTAACCTTCACATTCCATTCAATCTCACCGGAAGAATTCATCTTTACGGCTATGATATCATCGTAATTGTACACTGTGACAGTGCGGGTGCTCATAGATCCGTTGGGTCCCGGCGTTGTATATGTTCGTGTAGTTATATAAAACTGTTCAGCAAGTAAAATCCATCCACCATCAGGCATTAGCAATAAATGATCAAGATCGAAATCCGGCAACTCTAGGTCTTGTCCTTTGTCTTCTTTCTTGTCTGATTTTTTCTTCTCGCGATCTGACATTCCCAATTGAATGAACTCTTTTCCAAATTCTTTTTTGTTTGTGGAAATAACCTTTTGCGCATCAATATCTATTTTGATTGAAAAAGAACCATCCATAGAAAACACATTAGTCGAACCATAAAAACCGGAGGCAACAAGAAAGCCATCAGCAGTGATTCCCATCGCTGCATCCGTTATAAAATGTCCCGAAATCTCAAGTGCGTTGTCCTTGACCTTCGTGCCTTCATTCATGAAAGAAATGACATGATACTTGAAGCCTGTTTTCCCACGACGAGAAGATTTGGACCTATCTAAATATTCTTTGCCAAGCAGATGAGCGTTGCCTCGATCATCAACAATGACAGACTTAATTTGAAACAAGTCATTGGCATACGGTATAGTAAATTCTTTTTCCCAAATAACCTGCATCTCATTGTCGTAAACCTTCAACGCAATGTTTTCATCGGTGGTCTTATCCTTTTCGAAAGCACTGGAATAATCGATTATGAATTTCGAGTTATTAGAAATGTGAAATCCTGACTCTGCCATTTCCGAGAACGCACGACCCAATCCCGCACCGTACCAGTAGACGCGTTTCATTCCTTCAACATTGACTGACTCGTTGCTGACATTGTTCATAAATGAAAGACTCGAAGGATCATACTCATCGATTAGACCATATGCCATTTTTTTCTTCTTATCGTATGCACTGAAGCGTAGGAATAGTTTGTCATTCAAAATGAACGCGCCAACATATTTTTTATCATGACCATTGTATTCAAGATCCTTCAGCAACACAGATTTTGCCACGGCGGCTTTTTCATCGAGAAGCTCTAGGTACAAATCCTTTTTTTGATACCGGGCAATGATGACACCACTTGAAGTGACACCAATTACACCATCAATATATGAATGTTTGCCCTCGTTTTCCGGACCTTTGGCTAAAGTGAACTTTTCATCATCTCTTTGAGAAAAAAGAGCGATTGAAATAAAAAAGGAAACTAAAGCGAGTAATAATTTCGAGGCCATATTCGTGCTTAATTGTTGGTTTCAAATCTAGTTGGCACTTACGATTGAAAATGCAATCAATGAAAATATGCATAGACGGACAGCGAATTCAACTTAAAATGCGTCTTCGTTCAAACACTACTAAGATGAAAAAGTCAATCTCTATTTTTTTACTGCTGTTTTTTACTGCGGGCATCCATGCCCAATATCATCCTTTGATCAACGAGAGCAATACGTGGAAAGGCATCATGTACGGCTTCTTTGTGCAAGATTTTTACGAAGTAATATCAGGCGATTCTATTGTTGGTTCGCAGACGTATAAGAAGGTGTGGTATGGTTCAGCGCAGGGCCAATATGATTTTATCGCCGGATTAATCAGAGAGGATTCAACCAATAAAAAAGTCTATATACTTCAAGGAACTACAGAGCATCAGCTTTATGATTTCAACGCTGAAACGGGCAATGACATTTCTACCTATGGAATAACCGGAGTGCAGATAATAACAGTGACTAATACAGGCTCTGTTATGGTGAATGGGACATCAAGAAAAATCATCTACTTCGAAGATTTCGGGGGTCCGGCTTTTTGGGTGGAAGGAATTGGTTCCGTCTTTGGAATTGTAGATGGCGCTTTGGGACCGATAGCGGATTATGGTCCGTGGGTCACTTGTTTTTACATGGGGAATGACTTGAGGTGGGAAAATCCAACGAATGATAATCCTTGTTCATTGACCTTGAGCGTTTTTGAAATGGAAAGTGTGACCCTGAACATTTATCCAAATCCGGCTTCAGACAGAATAAGCATTCAGCACAATTCTATTGAGTCTTCCGGTATTTACAGTCTGCAGATTTATTCTTCAACGGGTCAACTCATTGAACAAAGGCAATTAACAAAGCAAGGTTTACAGTCAGTTGATATTTCCTCTTTTGAGGTAGGATTATATTTTGTTCTTTTGAGGAATCGAGGTCAGACTAATGGCATCGGAATCGTCTGTAAAGAACAATGAGGCTAGCGTATAATTGGTTGAGCATCTGCATGATGCTCTTTGTGTCATCTTCTTTTACAAAATGTAAAAGTACAAGAGGTAGCGAGGACAGATTATTCAATGTAACAATCTATGTAACTCGCACAGACTCCTACTGTGGTGGCGCAAGACCAACCGATGAGATTTTGAATGCGATAACATCTCCAAAACCACTAGCGGATAAAGAAATTTTTATTCGGCCCGGTTCAGTCAACAACACAGAAGACAAAATTCTCGGGCAAGGAGTTTCTGATAAAAATGGAATCGTTGTTTTGAATTTACCCAAGGGAAATTATCACCTCGTTTTCTCCAACAAAAGCGATCGTTCTTTTAGCGAGGAATTGTTGAAGACGTACGAAGAAAAGTCACAAAATTATTCTGCCATCAATAAGGCATGTCTTGAAGAATGGCTGAAACAGCCCGAACTATTATTTGAAGTGAAAGCGAAGGATGCGGTGTTCACTGTAAACTGGAATCAACCGTGTCCTTGGCATGCTGTTCCATGTGTGAATTACACCGGGCCGCTGCCCCCTTGATCAGAAGGCGGTAATCAGTAAGCAGTTCGCGTATGTCTGTTTGCAACATGAAGCTCTTTCCATAGTGCAATTCAAAAACAGAACTCTCTTCGCATTCACAAAGCGCCCTTCAATAACCCAATGACGAATAACTAAAAAAAAAAGCCGCCTAACCAGACAGCCTTTTTCTCCAACTTCTAAAAGAAGAATTACTTCTTTCCAACCAATTCAATATTCATTGCGATGTCATCAGAGAGAACTTTGTCCTTCACAGGCATAGCAAAAGCAACACCGTATTTCTGACGGTCGAATTTCAATGTTCCAACAAGCTTCACATTCTCCCCTTCAAGTGCAATCGAAGAAACTTCAACTACCTCAGGATTTGTTTTTCCACGAAGTGTAAGATTTCCGGTCACCGTATTTCCGACAACTGAAGTGACTTCAAATGAAGCTTCAGGATTATTGGTAACATCAAAGAAATCTGGTGAGCTCAAGTGACCAACCAAATTGGCAGCAGTGTGCCCGTCCGGTTCTGTGTAATTACCGTCTGTAGGAGTGATGCTGTTCATATCAACAACGAAATTTCCACCCACAACTTTGCCGTCTTTCAAGCTCATTACTCCGGACTTTAATGTTATCAGTCCGCTGTGAGAGTAAAGTCCGAGCATTGTTCCTTCCCATCCAACTTTACTTGCTGAGGGATCAACTGTAAGTTTCGCTTCTCCGTTAAGTGCTGTAAGTGGTGCTTTTGGTGCTTCCGGCTTGGTTTCTCCGCACGATGCAAAAATGAATGCTACTGCAGTAAATGCGATCAAAAGATTTCTTTTCATAAGTTTCGTTTTTGAGATTTGTTTGTTTTAGCAAAGATGCTTTCAAGTAGAAGCTTTTCGGGATGACCTGAATCAATTGCGCAAAAGCCAATGACACAGATCAATAAGTTGCAGTATGGCTTTGTACTGAACTAAACTTGCTCTCTAATAATAATTCGATGCCCACTATTCTCTCAGTCAAAGGAAAAAATCCATCATTCGGAAAAAATTGTTATATCGCGGATAACGCCACAATCGTTGGTGAAGTAAACATGGGTAACGATTGTAGCATTTGGTTCAACGCCGTCATTCGAGGAGATGTGAATTCAATTCAGATTGGAAATAAGGTGAATATTCAGGATGGCGCTATCATTCATTGCACCTATCAAAAAGCTGCGACGATAATTGGCAGCAATGTTTCCATTGGACATCGCGCACTTGTTCATGGGTGCACTATTCATGACAATGTGTTGATCGGAATGGGAAGCATCGTGATGGACGGTTGCGTTGTCGAAAGTAATAGTATCATCGCTGCGGGTGCTGTTTTGCTTGAAGGAACGCATGTTGCTTCCGGCAGTGTGTACGCGGGTGTTCCGGCGAAAAAAGTAAAAGAGGTGAGCAAAGAATTGTTCGAAGGTGAAATACAAAGAATAGCGAACAACTATCTCATGTATTCTTCGTGGTTTCACCCGGAAAAATAATAGGGTGAGGAAGTATTGACTTGGGTCATTCACATCAAATTTACAGAAGTGCACCCACCTATTTATATAGAAGTCATCATAATGGAGAGCAATAAAAGCATGGGAATTGCACCAGTTGCCGTGCTCGTTCCGTTTATCATTTAAAGCACAACATTTCTGGCAAACTTGTATGATCTGAGTCCGGAAAACTGCAGAATGAATCCCGGGCAAGTTTGGCTGGTACTCGTTCCTTTGTTCGGAACAGTTCGGCAATTCATTGTCGAATCGCGCATGGCCGATTCACTGAGTCGTGAATTCGCCCCTCAAGGCATCACGCCGGACGATCCGAGGCCGGCTACACATTGGGGCTGGCGATGAATATTTTAATGTTGCGTGGAATAATTCCAATGCTCGGAGTGCTCACGTCATTGGGAGGACTGGTGTGCTGGATTCTTTATTGGGTGAAAATTACCGGATACAAAAATCAAATTGCATCACTGAAAAACATTCGCTGAATTGCAACTATAATCGTTCGCGAACGATTTGTTCCAAAGCATCAATCCAATCCGGATTGTCATTCAAACCCGGAACGAGCTGCACTTTTTCACCGCCGTGTTCTTCGAATAGTTCTTGATATTCAACACCGATTTCAATGGTTGTTTCCAGGCAATCTGCCACGAAAGCCGGAGAAAACACGAGGAGTTTTTTCGCGCCATTTTTTCCAAGATCGGCTATCACATGATCGCTGAATGGCGTGATCCATCCTTTGCCAAGTCGAGATTGAAAACACACTGTGTATTGATCTTCACGCAAGCCAAGTCGCTCAGCAATCATGCGGGTTGTAGCATAGCAAGTGGCTTTATAGCAGAATCGGTTTTCTTCGTTGATCTCATCTTCACATGAGTGATTGCCGCATTTTTTGTCACTATAAATTTTGTCGAGTTGTCTCTCCGGCAAGCCATGATAGCTGAATAAAATGTGATCATAAGTAGATAGATCAAATTCTTTTGCGCGCAGGCAAAACGAATGAATCACAGCATCGTGATCATAAAATTGCGATATGAACTGCACCTCCGGAAACGCCCACAGATCGCGCATTAAACGCATGCATTTGTCAATCACTGATCCCGTGCTTGCAGATGCATATTGAGGAAATAGAGGAATGACAATCAACTTGTCCGGCGCCCATTTCATAATCTCCATGAGACCCGATTCAATGGAAGGATTTTGATAACGCATCGCAAGAAAAGTGCGCACTTCATTTTTTTCTGTTGAAGAAAATTTTTCCTGAAGTAAGCTTTTTACACGATATCCATAGTAGATGAGCGGCGATCCGTTTTCTGTCCAGAGCTTCTGATAGATGCGTGCACTGTTGCGATGACGAAACGGAACGATGATACCATTCACCAATAATTTTCTTCCGAACCAACTGATATCGATCACGCGCGGATCATTCAAAAATTGAGTGAGATAGCGAAAGACATCTTTTGGTTTCGGACTATCCGGCGAACCTAGGTTCACAAGTAATACAGCTACTTTTTTTTTGATAGTTGACATTTAAAAAATGAAATTCGGCGAAAGATATGTAGCGCCAAGGCTCAACAAACTATCAATGCAATCTTGCTGCTTCAGTGCGAAGGAATCTGCTCACGGCATAAGCTGTCGCAAGCCACGACATGACTAGACCGATAACGAAGACGCCGCCAATCAACACCAGCAACCTGTTGTTCTCACGAAGAATATCGATGATGTCTTTGAGATCATGTTGAAAATAATACAGCACACCAAAAATCAGCGCCAGCGCAAAAACAGCAGATATGAATCCATACCACAATCCTCTTCTTAAAAAAGGCTTCTGAATAAACCATGAAGTAGCACCGACAAGTTGCATGCTTTTGATCAAAAATCGTTGTGAAAAAATAGCGAGTTGAATAGTATTCACAATGAGAACAACTGCGATCACCAGAAGAAGCAATCCAATAATCAACAATGCAAGACTCCATTTGCTGAGGTTGGCGTTCATCTGCGTGAGCAAATTTTCCTGGTAAACGATTTCGTGAACGATCGGATTTTTTTCAAGTTCAGCAATCGCACTTTGCAAACCCTCCTGTTGATCAAACGAAGGATTTAGTCTGATGTCTATGGAAGCGGGTAGAGGGTTGTATCCCAGGAAAGCAACGAACTCTTCACCAAGTTCTTCTTGCATCATTTTCGCCGCATCTTCTTTTGAAGTGTACGTTGCAGTACCGGTATACGCTTCTCCGTCTATGCGCTTTTTCAATTGCAATACTTCTTGTTCTGCGACATCTTCTTTCATCAATACCTGCACGAGCACTTGTCCGCGGTAATGATCAGAAAGCGATGTCGCAAGCAATCCAACGATGAGAAGTATGCCCACCATAATCAACACCAACGTAATTCCCACGACCGTGGAAAACGACGATATAGCACTGCCCGATGGTTTGAATAATGACTTAGACATAGCAAATTCCTGTAGCGAAGAAAATCAAGTTTGAGCTTAGCGCTTCAAACAATGAAAACGTTTGTCAACAGTGCGGCAATGATTTATCCAACTTCTACAACTTCACCTTCAAAATAAAGATCTTCACCGGCAAGTGGGTGATTGAAATCAAGCACTATCGAATTGAGCTTCACTTCGCAGATCACACCTTCCATCACTTCACCGTCCGGGCTTTCCATTGGAATGATTTCTCCCTCTTCAAACATTTCCTCATCCAACTCGCCATCTTCCATGAAATCGCTTTTTGGAAATTCCACATAGAGACTTTCCTCTTCTTCACCATATGCATCAGCAGCTTTTATGCTCACCTGAAACTTCTCACCAACTTCCAATCCCATCAATACTTCTTGAAACTTTGCAAGCAATTCCTCTTCGCCAATGACGAAGCGAAACGGATCGCCGATAATGGTTTCTTCAATCATTTCTCCATCCGGACCATCAGCATGCAACCTGTAATTGACAGCGATTGTGTCTCCTTTTTTAATTTTCATGTGTAATTTTTTTTGAGGGTGCAATTTGCACACAAGCTATTAAACGAAAAAAGAATTCTTCCTATTATTTCTCAACGAGGAAATGACGCTGATATATGTTTATGCCATATCTCACAATTTTTATGTCGCAATACCGAATTATTTTGCGGCATTATTCACCACACACATGCGCATACTCAAAAAAATTACTATCGTCATCATTTCACTGTTATTGATTGCCGCATTGGGACTTTACTTCTCTGGCAACAAGCATGTCTTGAATGGTATTACGAAGACCTATTTCGTGGGAAAATCTAAACCCGATATTGATGACATGACCTATTTTGATGTGAGCAACATCAAGGCTGATCACCCTGAGCCATGGGCTATACACAACGCATACAACCTCGGAATGATACCACTGGAATATTTACCAATGGTTGATTCTATGGAAACAACTGCGTTGCTGGTTTTTAAAGACGACGCTTTACTATTCGAAAAATATTGGGGAAACGTAAATGAGAAGACCACTTCTAATTCATTCTCTATGGCAAAGAGTTTCACGGCAATGCTCGTGGGAAAAGCGGTACAGGAAGGTTACATTAAAAGTCTTGAGCAGCCTGTCGGAGACTTTTTACCTGAATTTCGCGAAGGAATAAGTGCATCACTTACCATTCGCCACTTGCTTCAAATGACCAGCGGAATTCCTTTTGGAGAAAGTTACAGCAGTCCGTTTGGTTACATGGCGAAAAGCTACTACGGTGATGATCTCGTCGGAGAAACTATGAAGTTTCGCGTAGAGAAAACACCCGGAACACTTTGGGCCTATGAAGGCGGCAATTCTGTTTTGCTGGGAATGATTCTCGAAAAAGCAACCGGTAGAACGGTAAGCGATTATTTCTTTCAGAAAATATGGTCATGTATTGGTGCAGAGAATGACGCGCATTGGAACCTTGACAAAGAGAAAGGACTAGCGAAGACATTCAGCGGATTTTACGCTACACCCAGAGATTTCGCACGCATTGGAAAGCTCTATTTGCAAAACGGGGTTTGGGGAAAGGATACGATACTTGATCCGGCTTTTGTGCACGAATGTGTCACTCCCGTGAATGTTCCCGATATCAATGGCGAAGCTTGTTATTGGTATGGATTGAATTGGTGGCTTGGGCAATACGAGGGCAAGAAACTTATTTCATGTCGTGGAATGCGTGGGCAATACATCGCAATAATTCCCGAAGACAATCTTATTGTTGTGCGCACAGGCCACATGCAAAGCAGTGAAAGAAAAGACCACATGCCGCCGGATTTATTTACTTACCTGGATATCGCTTCAAGCATCGTGAGTCAAATCAAGTATTGAAGTTGAGATGAAAAAGGACATTACCATAGAAGAAGTAAAAAACATTGCGATTGCCATCGCGCCGGTTAAACTGGACTCGAATGAGCCGCAGTGGTCGGTCTATTTTCTGAACCTGAAGGATGTTGCGGTAGAAACGGTTTTAATCAACGCGGAAGGAAGAGGATTGATAGCAGGCGAAGAGAAGCACACGGCCATCATGCGTTTTTTTATTGATAAAGTTGAAGCCAAAAGTTTCAAGAAATTCGAGATGATACTACCTGATGCATTTGCATTGAGTCATCAGTATTGGGTGAGTTTTTATGAGGGAAAAAACATTTACGAGAAGAAATACATTTTTGCAGCAAACTCCATCAACCAGGATCGTATGGTGATGGTTCCGCTGATAGACAAGCCCGGAATTTTCGTCCATTGACAAATTCCCTTTTTAACTAACCTAAACCTTTAATCATGCTACAACATGTCAATCCTGAAGAGGTATTGTTCCTCGACATTGAAACAGTTCCGCAATGCGCATCCTTTAATGAACTCGAAGCAGGTGCGCAAACTTTGTGGGAAGAAAAATCGAAATTTACCCGTGAAAAGCGCGGACTCGAATTGGCGGAAAGCTATGGAGAGGCAGGGATTTATGCGGAGTTTGGAAAAATCATCTGCATCAGCGCGGGATATTTTTCTACCAAACATGGCGAACGAAATTTTCGTGTGTCTTCTTTTTTTGGTCACGACGAAAGGCTATTGCTGCAAGAATTTGCAGAGATGTTGAACCGTTGTCACAACCAGCCATTCCGGTTGCTTTGCGCACACAACGGGAAGGAATTTGACTTCCCGTACATATGTCGTCGCATGATTGTGAATGGCATTCCTCTTCCGGTTATGCTCGATCTGGCGGGAAAAAAGCCATGGGAAATTCCACATCTCGACACAATGGAACTGTGGAAATTTGGCGACTACAAACATTACACTTCACTGAAATTACTGGCACACATTTTCGGAATTCCAACACCAAAGGATGACATCGATGGCTCGCAAGTTCGCGGAGTTTATTACGACGAACAGAATCTCGATCGCATAGAAACCTACTGCAAAAAGGACGTTGTCACCATAGCGCGTGTTTTCATGCGTTATCGCGGAGAAGAAGTGTTGACGGAGGATGAGGTGATGAGCACGTAGATTTTTTTTCACGCAGATTTTCGCAGATGAGGCAGCTGATTTTAATTGTGAAATCGGATTAACGGGTTACTTCGCAAAGCCCTCTCTGTTTATGTGAATGAACTACTTTACGTTCTTTTTTTCTTGAAAAAAAAAGAACCAAAAAATTCAAGGCTGTAGAGAAAATACGTAGAAATCCATGCCACCTGCGGGCTGACAAATCCAAACTCCTCCTGCTTTCAAAAAAGTCCGGCACCGATTTGCCACGCTAAATTCCCTCCTTTTCCTTTTTGAAATCAGTCGTCAAACAGGGATTTGTCGATAGCCCTGCGGTGTCAGGATTTCTACGTATTTTCTCTAAGGCCGATCCCCAACGTTTGATGGTGCTACTTCAAGATTGAACACTCATTGAATGTAGAATTCCAAAGTGCAAAATCATTTGCAATGTATATCCCCTAAGCATCACTCTTAACTTATACAAACAAATACAGGCCAATGAGAAGTAACATGTTAATCCGAATAATTCTAATGCGTAAATAGGGATATATGCTTACGCCGGTTTTTGGAAAGACAAAACCCAGACATTGATAATTTTCAATTCATATTTTTTCATAGACAAAAATTATTGTTCAGTGCTTATGAAGTATAATTCTCGCAGGATTCAAAGGCTGGGATCCTATTCCAAAATATAAAGTTTAGGTCAGTATCGTTGAACGAGATACCTTTTCAGTCGGTTATATTGAAAGTGAAGAGGTTTTTTCTTGACCAAATTTTATAAATAACATTTCACTTGCTAACTTCGCTTGAAGATTACGAAAAAAAATTATGAGAGTATTCTATCGTTCGATTTCATTGACTTTTGTCCTGTATATAATTGTTTTTTCCAGGATTAATGCGCAATTTGAAGAACCCAAATTGTGGATGGCTGACAGAGTGGCCACAGATTGGTTTGATGTTGACATGGACGGAGACAAGGACATGGTCGATCGCATCAATGGAATCTGGACAGAACAGGATGTGAATGGCAATTTTTACATACAACACATCATCACAACAGATGCAATAGAATTGATGCACGATATGGACCTTGATGGTGATGTGGATGCATTAGGTCATGGTCCCAACAATGTTATCAGATGGTTTGAAAATAACAACGATGGCGCATTTTGGATTGCGCACGACTTGGGTAGTTGGGATGGGTATCATACTTTTTTTGATGTTGATTTGGACGGACAGGAAGATTTGCTCAATATGGCTGCATCGGGTGAGTGTTTTGTGCATTACTTCCTTGGTCCTGGTTTATTTGGAAGCGCTGCGGAATTTCCGTACCCTAATCCAACCCTCTTTTTCTATGAATTAAATTATAATAATACTCTGTATACTGACTTAGACGGAGATGGCATTAAAGATATATTTTCGAATTTTTGCGATGTACAAGGTTGTATAAATGGTTCATATAATCGGTTCCAATTTTCTTCGGAAGGTTACATTGAAGTTATTGATCAGAATTATGCGACCATGGTTCCTGTCTTTTCGGGGGATTTCGACTCCGATGGTGATAATGAACCTTTGATGTTTGGCATTAATTCGGGTAATGTATATGTTCTTAATAACGCCGGAAATGGTGACATCACTTCTGCAACTTCTCTAATGGATTTAGAAGACATTGGCCAACCAATTCGCCTTGCGGATTTAAATGGAGATGGGTTAAATGACGTTCTCTTTACAGACAATGTTTTTCAGCTCGAGCAAGTTTCATTTGGTATGGGAGCAGGATCTTTTTCGGCACCTGAAATTCTTTTTGGAGCGAACTATAACACGGATATGAATTCGTATTTTAACATTGCTGACATTGACGGAGATCTTGATCTTGACATTTCTAATGTCTCACTGATATTTCTTAATGATGGCACTGGTCATTTCGATAGTCCGGTGGATATGGTCTCCATATTCGGATTGGCATCTTCCTTCGGAAACTATGACTCGGATGAAAACTATGAATTGGTTGTTTTGCCCAATGGCATTATTCATTTCAATGGCAATGGTCAAATGGAGGATGAAACAGTGCTCAGTTTTAGTAATTTGACAAGTGAAGATTTTTCACATCTGTCCAAGACGTTTTCATGAAGTAGTATAAAAAAAGAAGTTGGCTCCGGACGAATCCGGTATGTTTGAGTTACCATACAAAAACATAAAA
>JAYTOA010000053.1:0-18186 GCA_043748015.1 Flavobacteriales bacterium | reverse complement strand
TTCCTGAAGACTCCCATGATTCGATCATTGTAGTGCCATCGGCGTCATAATACCAAATACCCTCCAATTGTCGCAGGTTGAATTTGCTTGATGAATTGCAACTTGTGAGGGCCACGATGACACCAACCACAAGGAATCCACATTTCATAATTGTTCTTTTCATTTCACTCAGCTTGTTTTATAAAATCGAAAATGATTCGAATGTTATTGCCTTCCCTAGGACCTTCAATATAGGTCTGCATGGTGCTATCACTCTTTACTTCATATACTATTTTCTTCGGAAAATCCTGTCCAAAATTGCTGAATTCTATGCGATCTGAAGATTGAGCACTTAATGAAAAAGGAATGACTTCAGCACTGCTCATATTGGACACCTGTGCGAAATAGGTCAGCACACCATTGCTCTCCCGAATGGATAGAAATTCAATGAATGTGGTATCGTCATCTGAAAGGACGTAACCGGTGCCGTTGAGTTGATGGTCATTGGTCATTGACCATTCTTCAATTTGCTTGGTGTTGTTATTCAGAAATTCCCAGCGACCTGTCATCTTGCTCAGATCGAATGTGCCAGAATCTTTTGTACCTGACCTAATTCCATTACATGAAGTGAGATACATAATCCCAACAACAATGGCCAAGAGTGCGCAAATCTTCTGCATTGCGGCGAATTTAATGGAACTCTTGTCTAATTCGGATTCACTGCTTATGCACATTTAGGAATCCGCAAATAGTGCAAAACTCAATGAGCATCAATGCAACTATAGTTACCTTTGCTAAGTCAGTCATTTGAAACTGTATTAAGGGAAAATTGTATTATGAAGATGCTCAAAAGAATTAATTTAATTCTATCTCTATTTTGTTTGACTGCAACTTTTGTGTCGTCACAGGTTGTAGTGAATGAGTTTTGCACAGCCAATTACAGCGATTGGGCTGCAGGGGGCAGTGATTTTGAAGATTGGATTGAACTCTACAATCCAACTGGTGCAGCAGTGAATATTGGCGGTTATTGGTTGAGTAATAATATTTCTAACCCTCAGAAGTGGCAGTTGCCAAATCCTACCAACATAGGAGCAAATTCATACCTCATCATTCTACTTTCCGGAACTGGCGCATACAATCCAAATTTTCTCGGCTATCAGAACACCAATTTCAGAGTAACGCAAACTGGTGGTGATCAATTGGTTTTTTCAAATTCAAGTGGAACTATTCTGGAAAGCTTTGATATCCCAACTATGGGTGCTTTTCAAGCCAATCATTCATGGGGAAGAATTGCTGACGGTGGTCCAACATGGGCCATTCACTCTAATCCTTCGCAGGGCGCAACAAATAGCGGCACGACTTACGCTTCGTACACACCTACTCCATTGTTAAGTGTCGAGGCAGGATACAAAACCGGACCGATCAATGTCACCATCACCGCGGAAGCCGGAGCTACCATTTACTACTCGCTCAATGGAAATGAGCCAAACAACTCCAGCACTGTCTATTCCGGTCCTATAGCCATCAGTAACACCACTACATTGCGTGCCATTGCATATTCTGCTGATCCAACCAAATGGCAGAGTCTCATCGAAACGAATACGTACTTCTTTGGAGCTGATGTGCACGACGTGTACACAGTGAATATTTCCGGTGCGACCTTATCTGATGGCACATGGGGATGGGGCGGTGATGAAAATACTCACATAGAATTTTTCGGCCCAGGTGGAGTTTTTCTCGCTGAAGCAACAGGCGACAGCAATGAACACGGTAATGATTCCAATGCATATCCGCAAAGAGGTTTCGACTATATCACACGCGATGCAATGGGTTACGATAATGAAGTTGATCTGCCCATTTTTCATTCTTCAACAAGACCATCCTACGAGCGACTGATTTTCAAAGCTGCGGCAAATGATAATTATCCTTCCTCAGGTGGTGGTGCTCACATTCGCGATGCATATGTGCACAAACTTTCAATAATCGGAGGATTGAATCTAGATGAACGCGACACAGAATCAGCTATCGTTTACATTAATAGCACCTATTGGGGTGTTTATGATATTCGCGAAAAAGCGGACGATACTGACTACACGAAATATTACTATAACCAACCTGATGGATTTATTGATTTCATCAAGACCTGGGGAGGTACATGGAATGAATACGGCAGCAATGCAGACTGGAATACATTGGTCAATTTTATCACTACCAACGATATGACAGTGCAGGCCAATTATGACTATGTATTGACACAATACAATCATATGAGCCTCATCGACTATTTCATTCTGAATGGCTATACTGTTTGTACTGACTGGCTCAACTGGAATACTGCATGGTGGAGAGGAAGACATCCAAACGGTTCTGCCAAGAAGTGGAAATATGTGCTTTGGGACAATGATGCTACTTTCGGTCATTACGTGAATTACACAGGCGTGCCTTCCACACAACCTACGGCCGATCCTTGCCAGATTGAAGACATGGGTGATGTTGGCGGACAAGGCCACGTGCCTGTTTTGAATGCGCTTTTCAACAATGAGAACTTCCTTGCTGACTACGTTCAGCGTTATGCGACACTTTCCAACACCATCTTTTCTTGCGAAAGGATGAATGCAGTGCTGGACAGTATGATTGCTGTGTTCGAACCTGAAATGGCGAGACATTGCGTGCGCTGGGGAGGCAATGTTGGCGAATGGAATGCAAATGTTCAGGCGATGCGCGATTTCATTGATGCAAGATGTAACAGTGAGATCATCGGAGGTATTTCTGATTGCTATAACGTAACACCATTCAATGTCACTGTTCAAATTGATGGTGTTGGCGATATTGAATTCGAGACGCTTTATTTCAATAATGACAATACGCCTTTCACCGGAATCTATTTCGCGGATCTTCCGATTGATCTCGACGCTCTTGTGGAAGATGTTGGATGTGGTTCGTTCGTTTCGTGGGAAATCACCGCAGGAACTGGAGTAGTAGCTGATCCGAATGCTGTGCAAACAACGATGACTATTTCAAGTGATGTTACTTTGGTGGCTCACTTCGCGGAACCTTCCACAGGGCCGGTAACCATTACATCCAACACTTCACATACAGGAGCTGGAACTATTACAGTGAATGGCACATTGCAATCATCTTACCCATACAGTACGACAGTAGATCCCGGAACTCAGGTTACGCTTACTGCAACCACCAACGAATGGTTCATTTTTGATCATTGGGAATCTGTAAACTCTACTATTTCTCCAAACGCTAACGCAACAACCATCAACATTACGCCATGCAATAGCGATAGCCTGATCGCTGTTTACACTGCCATTGATCACTTCACATTGAATGTCAATTTGGGTCCGCTTGGTGGAGGTATTGTTGTTATGAATGGTGATACTGTTCCGGCAGGTGGTCTAACACTTGACCTTTTGGGATCTGTAAATTATTCGCTCAGTGGAATTCCAAATGATGAATGGTCGGTGTTTGATCATTGGGAAATAAATGGAAACGCTATCACTCCGGATCAATTCAGTTCGAATGTGTCGCTTTTCCTTACGCAAAGTGGAAGCATCACTGCTGTGTTCACACTTATACCACATCACACTGTAACAGTAGTTGTTGAACCGGCTTATGCTGGAACAGTTACGTTTGAAGAAGAGCACATTTCCGGAATTTCCTATGTAACGAACTCTATTAAGACGGTAGTGCTAGAGGGAAACAAGCCATTGGAGTTTAGCGCCAACGCAGAAGACTACTGGTATTTTAAAAACTGGTCCTCCAATTTTGCTTCGCCAAATCCTTCGCCCGATCAGCCCGAAGTAAGATATTCATTTATGTATGCTGATACGGTGTTTGCTCATTTCGTGAAAGAACCTTTCGCGGTTTACATACCCAATTCTTTCAGTCCTAATAATGATGGCATCAACGACATATTCCATGTGGAAGGAAATGCTATTGATCCAAATGCATTTCATCTGATGATATTTGATCGATGGGGTGAAAAAGTATTTGAGAGCAACGATATGAACAAGGTTTGGGTTGGCAGCTTTCAAAATGGCGAGTACTACGTTACAGAAACCATATATCAGTATGTGTTGAACGTGAAATCAATTCACGAAACTGATCCAAAAGTGTACTCGGGATCGATATACGTGCTCAGATAGTATTAGGTAATTGGCATAGGATATTGAGTATTGGGAAATTGAACCCGGTTCTTAAAACCATAAATTTACCCTACATGGCAGACACTCTCTTTCTAAACTGTCATTGCTTTTTAATCGATAAGTTGTGTTGAAGCACAGAGGCATATTTTCCGATACAACTTTTGAAGTGAAAAACACTAAGATTTAACCATTTCCGGTATGATCGCAATCACCATAACGAATACCAACTGACCCAAAACCACGCATTTCAATCAGCTTACTTCTTCACTGATTCATTCTTTTGCAATTCGCGCTTTGGAATTTCCTTCCTCTGAGTATTGATTGTCGGCTTTGATTGTGCTTTCAATTCACCTTTGGTTTTGAACGTAACTTCTGTGTTGGAGATATTGAACTCATCCGATCCTATTGACATCTGACGAGTGGCGTCAGTTAAATTGTATTTTACTTGCAATCCATCATTGCTCTTTACAAAAAACAACATTGCCAGTTGGTTCTTTCCTCGCGACTCACGATTGACGTCATCACTCCCAAGTTTCGCTGTTGGCATCCATTTGTTCACCAGCGCTGCAGCCGAAGTGATGTCAAGATTCATTGCGGAAAGCAACGCACAACCGCTGTCATCACATCCGCTATTATATTGTATCGCGTAATAAGCGATGATTGCTTTTTCAGCTTCTGATGTAACAGACAAAAAGGAACTATGAATGTGAATATCATTGCCAGTAATGTAATTGAAAACCTGCACCGGATACTTGGTGAAAGGCTTTGTGCGTTGCATTACGAACTCTGATCCTTTCTTGCCTATTGTTTTTTCTTGTAAATCCAGCGTCAGGTCAAATCTGCCACCTGTCGCGTTGGAGCCACCTGTTGCAGTCAGATTTCCATTACTGACTTCATAAAATCTTTCAGCAAAATCAGGTGAAGATGATGTAAGTTTTATCTTATTTCCTTCACTTTGCCATGTGTAGACTCCTTTGGCGCTGTTCGACTTCTGTGGTCGGCCATCATCACCCAAATATCTCTCACGCAAAACAAAAGTTGTGTCTGGTTGTATGATCAACTCCGTCAAAATACCCATGCAATCTGAACACGGCAATGTGTCGGAATATGCTCCGGCTATGTCCATGTAAACATTTCCTGTAGCCGCATATCCTGGTATTGCCTTCTGCTCCTGCATACCTGAATTGGATAATTGATTGCATCCTGCCAGCACAATAACGGCGAAAATGATGGTTGTGATTTTGTGCATTCCTTTTGATTTTTTGGTCGGCAAATGTATTCGGTCTGCATCGAGATTCAATCTGCTGATAAGCAGCTGAACTTATTCTTCCTGATTCGATTTATTCAACAAGTGGTTCTAGTTTACAACAATTCATTAATAATGTCATCCAACTATTCTCAACTCTTCGTAGTCTTACACTCGAAACCAATTTCAATATACACTATGAAAAAAATCTTTACTTTGTTTAAGGGCAGTTCTTTGATTGTCCTCCTTTCGATGTTTGTACAGTTTTCAACTGCACAAACGACATGGACAAACGTGGGTACATTACTCTACAATATTGGAGGAACCAGCCAGGCCGACCTTGCTTCTGATATGAATAACGATGGCTACGACGACGTAGTTCGAGTGATGGCCGACGGAATTCATATCGATTATCAGCAACCTGATGGAACATTTACTCATTCGTTTTTCCCTATGACAATTGTCAATATGCCGTCATGGAGTATCTGTGCTGCAGACATTGACGATAATGGTTATAACGACCTCCTTCTCGGTTCCGGTAGTAGAGTTTCTTTTGTTTATGCCAATGAAACCGGCACTGCTTATACGGAAGCTCCTCAACCTGATTACATTTTCACTCAGCGCTCCACTTTTGCTGACATTGACAACGATGGGAATCTGGATGCTTTCGCCAATCACGACGTTGACCAGTGTCATCCGTACCGCAATGTTGACGGAGTTTTGAGTCTGGATTTCTCATTGATTCAAACTTTGGATGTTGGCGGTAATTATGCCGCTATTTGGGTAGACTATGACAATGACAACGATGCAGATCTTTACATCACAAAATGCCGCGGTGGTGCTGCATGGGGCGATCCTCAGCGTATCAACCTACTCTATCGCAACAACGGAGATGGCACTTATACTGAAGCCGCAGCAGAAGCTAATCTGAATGATGGCAATCAATCATGGACAACTGTATTCGAAGATTTCGACAATGATGGCGACTTTGATGCTTTCACTGTAAACCACAGCAGCGGTGATGTACCTGGCGGTGCTGCCAACAAATTCATGAGAAACAATGGTGATGGTACTTTCACAGATATCATCGCTTCAACAGGAATCAGCTCTACTGATCTGGGTGCATGGAATTGCGACGCTGGAGATTTCGACAACAATGGTTTCGTAGATATTTTCTCTGAAATGAGCACTGAGATGTATTGGAACAATGGAAACGGTACTTTCACTGGTGGCCAACTTTCAGGCTTCAACAGCGGTGGTATTGGTGATTTCAATCATGATGGATTTCTTGATGTGATTTCAGGTAACAGCCTTATGATCAATCAAGGAAATGGCAACAATTACGTGAAATTCAAACTAGAAGGAATTGTTTCAAACCGCTCTGCAGTGGGTGCTCGTGTTGAGATTTATGGCGCATGGGGAATGCAGGTTAGAGAAGTTCGTGCCGGCGAAAGTTTTGATCCGGGATCTTCACTTACTGCGCATTTCGGGATTGGAACTGCTACTGCTATCGATCAGGTTATCATCAAATGGCCAAGCGGTGTTATCACTAATATCAGCAATCCTGCAATCAATCAACAACATTATGTGCTCGAAGCAGGTTGCATTGGCGCTCCTGTTGCGATCTCTGCAAATGGTCCTACTACTATTTGTCCTGGCAGCTCCATCACGCTTACTGCTCCGGAAGGTTATACTTATAACTGGAGTAATGGATCAACAAATCAAACAGTTGAAATTGCCAGTGCCGGTAACTACAGTGTAGTTGCATGGTCTGAGAATAACTGCGCCTCAATGTCAAACAACATCGTTGTTACTGTGCTTCAGGAAGAATCTCCTGTTGTAACGGTTAGTGGCGGTTTGCAATTCTGCGAAGGTTCGAGTGTAGTACTAACTTCTACCACAGCTCAGAATTATACTTGGAGCAACGGTCAGTCAGGTCAAAGCATTGTCGTTTCCGAAAGTGGTGATTACAGTGTGGCTATTGAAGGTCTTTGTTCCGGGGTGCAATACCAAAGTCAAGAAGTTTCTGTGATTGTACTTGATGCCATTGAGCCAGTTGTAACTGACGTGAACATTGGTGTTCCCGGAACTGCAGTGCTTACTGCCACCGGTACAAACCTCGAGTGGTTTGATTCTGCTGTTGCAACAACTCCGGTTGGTACAGGAAACGAATTCACTACTGATTTCTTTGACACAAGCATTTCTTATTGGGTGCAGTCAACTACCGTTCATGGTGGTGAAATCATGAGTGGTGGTAAAGCCGACAACACTGGAACTGGAGGTATTCCAAGCACAGGTGGTCGCCTATTTTTCAATGTCACTGAAGCATTTACTCTACAACAGGTTACGGTTTATGTTCCTGAAACAAGCACTGCAGGCAACAGAACAATTGAATTGTATGATGGTGGTGGTGTTTTGATCAATTCGATAATTGTGAATTGCAACATCGGTGAAAACACTGTTATGCTCAACTTCGCAATTGATCCTGGAAATGGATATCAAATGGGTTGCGCAGAAAACAATCTTTTCCGCAACAGTGCCGGCTTGACTTATCCATACGCTATTGGTGATGTTGGTTCAATCTACAGCACAACAAACGGGACCGGTTACTATTATTACTTCTACAATTGGCAGATCAAAAAACAAGATTGGAATTGTGTAAGTCAGAGAGTTGAAGCAACAGCCTCTGTAGTTGGTATCAACGAACTTTCTAATCCACTCAACGTGTCAGTTTATCCAAATCCTGCACAGAGTCAATTGTTCGTTCGAAGCACTCAACCTTTGAACAAGGTTCAGATGAGAATGACCGATGCGGTTGGTCGCACGGTAATTAGTCGTCAGGTAAATATGAGCGCGGGCACTGCTGAAATGGTTGACGTTTCATCGCTTGCTCCGGGTATGTATTTCGTAAGCATTGTTAGCGACAGCAACATTTCTACAATCGAATTCATCAAGGAATAATTGAGAAAATAGTTTTTGATTTTACAAAGCCCCGACAATGTCGGGGCTTTTGTTTTGAATGAAGAGTTCTTAAGCCAATATCGTATTACAGCATACAAGTCATATGTAAAATTGTTATTCCAACAGAACAAAATCCGGCTTCTCCGGTTTTACGTATATCAATATTGATTGGAAACCTGCTCAATGCAGTAGGGTAAATACCAAGAAATTTCTATTCACTTTATAAAAGCTTCAAGATGCAATTTCAATCGTTTTTTATTTTCGGAAATATTGACACAGTACGGCACACGGCCTATCGTCATAGCCCTTTCTGGCGCTCTAGTGCTGTTAATAAGAAAAAACAAACCACGCAAACTGCCAAATAACGTTCGGGTACATTTGTTGCTTTAGTGGCATCACTTTAAATTTACAACGTCTACTATAGACAATAGAAGGAGAAAGAACCTATGAGTATGGAAGCAAAATTTTCACCCCAGGTAAAGGATGTAATTCAATTCAGCAGAGAAGAAGCATTGCGTCTGGGGCACAACTACATTGGAGTTGAGCATCTGCTGCTCGGCCTTATCCGCGAAGGTGAGAGCGTAGCCGTTAAAGTAATGTCCAGTCTGGATGTTGACCTCGGCAAACTGCGCAAACAAATTGAAACATCTATTAAGTCGGTAAATGCTGGAAGCACTGCATTCAGTGCACCCGGACAAATCCCGCTGGTAAAACAAGCAGAGCGCATTTTAAAAATCACTTACTTGGAAGCGAAAAGTTTCAAAGCAACTTTGGTTGGCACAGAACATTTGCTCTTGTCCATTCTCAAGGACAATGACAACGTTGCCACCAAGCAATTGAAATCGTTCGGCGTGGACTACCAGGCGGTAAGAGAAGAACTGGAAAACATGGGTGGACTTCTTTCCAAAGAAGATCTTCCAAGCGCAGAGTTTCCAAGTTCAGCGGAGGACGATGATGACGATCGCGGCTTGACTGGCGGCGGCATTCAGAAGAAACCGGGCGACAGCAAGAGCAAAACTCCGGTGCTCGATAATTTCGGAAGAGACCTGACGAAGATGGCCGAAGACGGTAAACTCGATCCAATTGTTGGTCGTGAAAAAGAAATCGAGCGCGTTTCACAAATTCTTTCCAGAAGAAAAAAGAACAATCCAATTCTTATTGGTGAACCCGGTGTTGGTAAATCAGCCATTGCTGAAGGCCTTGCATTGCGCATCACTCAGAAGAAAGTATCACGTGTTCTCTTTAATAAAAGAATCGTTACTCTTGATATAGCATCTCTTGTTGCAGGTACAAAATACCGCGGACAGTTTGAAGAGAGAATGAAAGCTGTGATGAACGAATTGGAAAAATCACCTGACGTGATTCTATTCATCGATGAGATTCACACTATTGTTGGAGCGGGTGGCGCAAGCGGTTCACTTGATGCAAGCAATATGTTCAAGCCGGCGTTGGCTCGTGGTGAAATTCAATGCATCGGAGCAACAACATTGGATGAGTATCGTCAATACATCGAGAAAGATGGCGCACTCGAAAGAAGATTCCAGAAAGTGCTCGTTGATCCAACTACTGTTGATGAAACAATTCAGATTCTCAACAACATCAAAGACAAATACGAAGAGCACCACAGCGTTACCTACACTCCGGAAGCTATCGAATCTTGCGTAAAACTTACAGCACGCTATATAACAGATCGCCATCTTCCGGATAAAGCCATTGATGCTTTGGATGAAGTTGGATCACGTGTTCACCTCAACAATATCAATGTTCCGAAAGAGATCATCGATATCGAAAAGAGTATTGAAGATGTGAAGGAAGACAAGAACCGAGTGGTGCGCAGTCAGAAATATGAAGAAGCTGCAAAGCTTCGAGATCGCGAAAAACATTTGCAGGAAAAACTCGAAGCTGCTAAAAAGCGTTGGGAAGAAGAAACAAAAAATCACCGCGTTACAGTTACGGTTGATAATGTTGAAGAAGTCGTTGCTATGATGACAGGTATTCCCGTTACGCGCGTTGCTGAAAAGGAAAGCGGTCGTCTTGCAAAGATGGACAACGAGCTGGAAGGAAAAGTGATTGGTCAGGAAGATGCCATCAGAAAAGTTGTAAAATCTATTAAGAGAAATCGCGCCGGATTAAAAGATCCGAATCGTCCTATTGGTTCATTCATTTTTCTTGGACCTACAGGAGTTGGTAAAACACAGCTTGCAAAAGAATTAGCGAAATATCTTTTCGATTCTTCTGATGCACTGATTCGCATCGACATGAGTGAATACATGGAGAAATTCGCTGTATCACGATTGATTGGAGCGCCTCCGGGATACATCGGTTACGAAGAAGGTGGACAGCTTACAGAAAAAGTTCGTCGTCGCCCCTACTCTATTATTCTTCTCGATGAAATTGAGAAAGCTCACCCGGATGTATTCAACTTGTTGCTGCAAGCGTTGGATGATGGACAGATGACGGACAGTCTTGGACGTAAAATCGATTTCAAGAACACCATCATCATCATGACCAGTAACCTTGGTGCACGTCAGTTGCAGGATTTCGGAACAGGTGTTGGTTTCAGTACTGCCAACAAAAGTTCGCAGGAAGAATCTGAGAAGAAAGGTGTAATTGAGAATGCTTTGAAGAAAGCATTTGCACCGGAATTCCTCAACCGCGTGGACGATCTTGTCATCTTCAATGCACTGAAAAAAGAGCACATTTTCGAGATCATTGATATCGAATTGAAGTATCTATTCACCCGCATCACTGAGCTTGGTTACCACATCAAACTCACAGATGCAGCTAAAGATCAAATCGCAGAAAAAGGTTATGATGAAAAGTTTGGTGCACGTCCATTGAAGCGCGCTATTCAGAAATACCTTGAAGATCCGATTGCTGAAGAGATCATCAACAACACCTTAAAACCAGGTGATACAATGGTGGTTGATTACAACAAGACTGATGATAAGATCACTATGAAAGTGGAGAAAGCAAAAGCTCCAAAAGAGTCGAAAACGAAAGAGTCGAAAGGCGGAGATGCTCCGGCAACGCCTCCAACGGAAGAATAAAATCGGTCTTCGTTAAATATTAAAAGCCTCGGGTATATGCTCGAGGCTTTTTTATTAATTAATAATTATTAATTATTAATTACTGCTGCTAGTTTGCTCTGCGGAACAAATACCTCGTCAGATAGATTCCCTGCTTTCCTGCGTCTGTTGGACTTTGTACACCTGCGGTTACATGCATCAGTTCCCAGCCTTCGCTACTGAGTGTATTTATTTTCTGAAGGATGGCGGCATCGTTCTGTTTGATGTTTCCTAAATTGATACCAACGCCACTGTAAAAATTCTCGAGGTTTACTTCGTCCTGACTGTTGTTGGAATTGGTGGTGAACATCCGAGAGCGACCAAGTCCCATAGGGATGATACTTTCAATGGTGGTTACCTCCATGTATTCAATTCCGGAGGCTTTGGAAATTTTTGAAGTGAAAGAGAAAAAGCCGATAGCGAGTAATGCAATGGCGAGGGAGATGATAAGAGTATTTTTCATGTCTGTAATTTTTTTTTGTGATGTCAAAAATAAGACCAGTGAAATACAGGACGCAGATAATAGAGGAGCGTAGATGCGCAAGGTATTTTTTGATTTAAGGATTTGGAGATTTGAAGATTGAATCGAATGTCAGTTCACTGGTGACTTGTGAAATTCGCTGCGCATCTGCGCACCTCTACCATCTCAGCGTACCAATGTTCCTCTTCGAGACCTCGTGACTTCGTGGCCATCAAAGAAGATACAACACTTACTTCACCAACGTTTGTTCAAAAGAGCGCACACAGTAGCAAAAGAATTCCATCTCTGCTCCCCATTTTTAGCCTGTGAAAAAACGCCTCCTCAGATTTCTAAGAAACAAGTTCGCACTTGCATCCTGCATATTCGTGTTGTGGATTTGTTTTTTCAATGACATTGATCTTTTCTATATTATAGAGTCGCGGCGTGAAGTTGGCGCATTGCGCAGCGAAGTTGCGGAGATGAAACAGAAAAACATCGACGCACTCGAGTCGCTTACAGATCTTTCCAGCAACCAACATTCTCTTGAAAAATTCGCCCGTGAGAATTATTACATGAAGCGGGATAATGAAGAGGTTTACGTGTTTAAGGAGCGCGCAAACTGATTGTTACAAGTTCCTAGTTTGTCGTTCCTAGTTCACGCGTTGTCAATATCAAAGGCAACAATTACCGACTAGTTGTCAAAATCAATTTCGATTATGGTATTGTTTGGGTTCGATTTGTTGCCACTCACGCACAATACGACAAAATAAACGCATCAAAAATTTAACTGACATGACACTCAAAATAATTAAAAATCAGAAAGACTATCAAATTGCCTTGAAGCATTTGGAGTTGATTTTTGACGCGAAGAAAGGCTCAAAGGAAGGTGATGAATTGAAACTACTATCGATGCTAATCGATAACTACGAAACGGAAAATATTCTATCGATTTGCCAGACCCGATTGAAGCGATTAAATTAAGATGAAGCAACTCGGATACAAACAAAAAGATCTTGCTGAAGTGATCGGTCTTAAAAGTCGCGTAAGTGAAATTCTAAATCGCAAAAGAAAATTGACTTTGGAAATGATCCGAAAGTTGAATGAGGTCTTAGGTATACCAACCGAGGTTCTTATTAAAGAATACTGAGGCACATCCGATAACAGCAACTGCATGCAATGGCGGTTTTGTGCTTCTTCAAAGATTGATCAATTGGGAAATTGCTGTGAAACTTTTAAATTGTTGAGCTGATAGTCGCCACTGCGTCTGGCTGCAAAACGTTCAGAGTTCAAAGTTCCCGCCAATTTCCTCTATTCTTCCGAACATCGAATTTGCATCATCCAATGTTTCAATTCTTCATTTTACAGGTTTTGATGAGTTGAATCGTGAACAAGGCTTTTGATCCCTGTTTAAAGTTTCGTGTCATCCTTTCCCTGATTATCACGAGCGATAAGCGATTCTTTCCAGGCTTCAACTTCAGCAATTCGTGCAAGATTGTAGGCAATAACAACTTCCATCCCACCCTTTTCTACATCAATCATTAATGTACGTTGTACATCATACTTTCCGGCACGGACAGCCAATGCCTTCTTGCGATATATGAAAGCCTTCTGTTTTTCCAAAAGCAATATCCTGATACTCTCATCGGCCGGATTAACTAGTCCCGATTCGATTTCCTTCAGCAATATTTCTACTTGCGATAATTCACCTGCTAGCCCATGAACGTCCTTGCCGTATTTCTTCAACGACCTTTCCGCCTGATACTTCTTTCCATGAGCAATATGGAGCCTTTTTTTAAGGGCTGCAATCATCGAATCACATGCAGCGACGGAAGTAAATTTCGTGACATCAAATTTTTTCATTCGTTGATTGTATAGTTAAGGGCACTTCCAATAACCTCTTTCATGAATCGACAGAATTTAGTATCTAAAGTAATTTTCGAATTTATTTCGATGTTCATTTCACCGAATACGTCGTCAAATCTCAGTTCCATAGCTTAGGCTATGCAACTTCGCTTTTCCTCGTCTTCGACGAAATGAACTATCGCGCTTCATAAAATAGGTTATTGGAAGTGCCCTTAAGATTCGAATCTTCCGCATTACCCAATTCAACATAGGCAATCTCAATTAAAGCCGTCACCTCTTTCAGACGCCATTCGATACCATGTGTCGCATTGAAGTCAGATTTAGTAAGCGTTCTTTCAATTTTTCGGTACTCAAATTTTAACTTGTCTGTATATACTTCAAGTCCTTCGAAAAGGTCCATTTCCCTTTGCAACAACTTCAATGCTGTTGCAGCACGTTGCACACCAATACTGAGATCAGTCAACTCCTTTTGAAGCTTCTCCTTTTCCGCTTCATAAGTCGCGAGCTTTTTACAAATGGTGGCGACATGTTTCTTTCGAGCTTCATCGGAAAGTCGAAGCACTTCCTCTTTCACTTTATTTGCGTGATGCGCTTCCATCCATTCTCTTAAATAGCCCAATTTTCTGTAGGTAAGCGTCGACATTTGTTGTCGGCCATTCTCCTCCAGCGCCACGCTGGTGCGATTCACGCCGAGAATTTCCGCCAAGATGGTTTGCGAAATCCCGAGATCTTCGCGCAATGCTTTAACTGACTTCATTGAACTAAAATAGTCCAAAACCAATCACACATAACACTCACGTTATAACAAATTTAATTTTGTTATAATGTATATGTTATAATGCTTTGAAAATCTTTCAAAGAATGGCTCGCCGCATATTCCGGTTAAAAAAATTGAACACTTCGTTAAGGGCACTTCCCATAAATAGACATGGCATAAAACCGCATAACAACTTTCCGATTATTCCTATGAGGCATAAGATTCAGATTTCTGAACTGTTCTTTTGTGCCACTACTCAATCAAACACATTTTACCATGAAAGGACTCAACAAGGTTTGCCTGATCGGACATTTGGGAAAAGACCCGGAAATACGAAAGTTAGAAGGCGAAAAGCAAGTGGCGCACGTATCGATTGCCACCACCGACGGTTATCGCGATACGAATGGCAAGTTGGTTACACACACCGATTGGCATCCTTTAATTTTATGGGGAAAATTTGCGACCACGGCAGAGAAGCACATGCGAAAAGGCAGCCTTGTATATATAGAGGGCAAATTGAAGAGCCGATCGTATGAAGACAAGTCGGGGCAAAAGAAATATGTGACGGAAGTAATCGTCGACCACATTTTACTTCTGAAATAACTATGTCACCAGGATTCGAATGGTCAGCCAAGTGCGTAGTTTATCGCAAGCAAAAGTGGATCGCGGTCGCTTTTGCCAAGGACGATCGACTCATTGCGCGCATCAAACAGATCGAAGGCAGTTGGTGGAGCCATGACAAGCGGTTGTGGTATGTTCCAGACACGCCCGAAAACCGCGATAGATTCAAGCTGGAGCATGAAATTGTTTTGAGCATTGAACATCTTCAGGCCATAGAAAAATTCCGGCATTGGTTACTTTCCAAACGGTATAGTGAAAACACCATTCGCACTTATGCCGATGCAGTGCAATCATTCTTCAAATTCAATGTAAATATTAAACTCGAAGAGATTACAGAGAATGATGTCATCCGTTATAATAATGATTATATCTTGAGTAATCAACTCTCCGCTTCTTATCAAAATCAAGTAGTGAATGCGTTGAAGTTATTTTTCGTCACTGTTGAAAAACGCGTTATCGATCCGGCCCTCATCCATCGTCCACGTAGGGAGAAGAAATTGCCCAATATTTTGAGCAAAGATGAAGTGAAGCGTATCATAGGATCTCCAATGAATTTCAAACACCGATCGATGCTGTCAATGATATACAGTTGCGGACTCAGAAGGCAAGAAGTCCTCAATCTGAAGAAGACCGACATAGATTCCGACAGGCTGCTCGTCATAGTTCGACAAGGAAAGGGAAAGAAAGATAGAATAGTCCCGCTTTCTCCAAAAATTCTTATCATGCTTCGCGAGTATTATACTATTTACCGGCCAGTTACATGGTTGTTCGAAGGACAAAAAGCAGGGGAGCAATACGATGCAGGGAGTCTTAGGAGTTTGTTTCAAACGGCATTGAAACGCAGCGGAGTTGCGAAGCCGGCGACACTGCATTGGCTGCGGCACAGCTATGCCACTCACCTACTTGAAACCGGCACAGACTTACGATTTATTCAGGAATTGTTGGGGCATACCAGTAGTCGAACCACTGAGATTTACACGCATGTAAGTCAGGCGGGCATTCGCCAGATTAAGAGTCCATTTGATGATTTGTAGGATGAATGCAATCGCAATGCTCGATAAATAAATTCCAAAGGCTCTTGGAAATATTCATAAAACAATCAACCGATGTTGCACAATCGGACAACAAATAATACCTTTGAATCGTATGATTGACCAATAACTAAGAAGGGTCTACCTATGTAAGGACTACTTCAAACACTTTTACGGAAAGCAGAGAAAGAAAGTCCAGGACAAGATAATATGGTCATTCAGGATTATTGAAACCATCCCGCGCATCCCGGAAGAATATTTGAAACATGTCAGTGGCACTGACGGACTTTATGAAATCAGAGTACAACAAGGAGGTGACATTTTCAGAATATTCTGTTTTTTCGATGAAGGACATTTGGTAGTGCTTGCGAATGGCTTTCAAAAAAAGACCCAAAAGACGCCACAAGAGAAGTTGGATAGTGCTTTGAAAATAAAACGTGAATATGAAAAAGAAAAATAAAGTGATCACTCTCGACCAGTTTGTAGAAGAGCAATACGGCGGCAAAGGCACCGTGAAGCGCGACAAATTTGAAAAGGGCTTTGAGGCATTCAAACTTGGATTTTTGTTGCAGCAAGCAAGGATCGAGAAAGGATTAACTCAGGAAGAGCTTGCCGAGAAGTGTGGTACGAATAAGGGCTATATCTCCAAAATTGAAAATGACATCAAAGAAGTACGCATCTCCACGCTGCAAAAAATTGTAGAGCTGGGTTTAGGAGGGCGTTTGGAATTATCCATTAAGCTTTGATTCGAATGAATGAATATGACGCAGCTAGCCTGCAGTTATCGGCTATTCCATGACAGACCATGCTAACAATAAACAGACAGACAGACAATGAAGTTAAAAACAATCTTATTTTTTAGCATACTGACCATATTGACATCGTGCAAAGGACAGACAAAAAATAAAGCATCAAACGCTAACGATTTGAGCCAAAACATTGCACAAGGCGACACCGTAAATAAACTTGGCGACCATTTGTGGTATGTGTTTCAAGACAAAAAGAACAATTATTGGTTTGGGAGTAATAGCGAAGGTGTGTATCGTTTTGACGGCAAAACTATTGTCAATTTTACGACCAAAGACGGACTATGCAATGATAGTATAAGACAAATTCAAGAAGATAAATTTGGCAATATATTTTTCTCAACGCTTGGTGGTATCAACAAATTTGACGGAAAACAATTTACGACTTTGCAACCTATAAAAAGTAAAGACTGGAAGTTAGAACCAAATGATTTGTGGTTTAACATATTGGGCAAAAGAAACGAAAACGGACCTTATCGCTTTGACGGAAAAAATCTGTTTCAATTAGAATTCCCAAAACATTACCTACACGATGAAATTTATGCAAAAGGCATCAATCCATTTTTTAGTCCTTATGAAGTCTATTGTATTTATAAAGACCGAAAAGGTGCAATGTGGTTTGGCACTTCAGTTTTTGGTGCTTGCCGTTTTGACGGACAATCCATCAAATGGATGTATGAAGAAGATTTAACAATAGGTTTAAACGGTGGAACATTTGGTATTCGTTCCATATTTGAAGACAAGGAAGGTGGTTTTTGGTTTTGCAACACATGGCATCGGTATATTTTTGACTTTGACATAACAACAAAAAGCGACAGACTTCAATATCAAAAGAACAACGGAATTGGAAACGCAAAAATATTTGGAGGTGACGAATACGTTTACTATTCATACATCATAGAGGACAATAGCGGAAATATTTGGCTGACCACTTGGGACAAGGGAGTTTATAAATATGACGGCAAGAACATCACAAATTATTCAGTTAAAGACGGCACGAAAGACGTTAATTTAGTTTCAATGTATAAGGACAATCAAGGCGAATTATGGCTTGGGACACCTGAAAACGGAACATTTAAGTTCAACGGAAAAACATTTGAAAAATTTACCCCATGACGACAGAAAGAAGAACAGCCGTTAACAGACAAGGTTTCGTCGCGTCGGTACGACGAACGATGAAACCGTTGTTGCACGGAACCGGCGCGAGAAGGAGCGAAAAATTTTGGACTATGGGGAT
>JAYTOA010000052.1:0-15346 GCA_043748015.1 Flavobacteriales bacterium | reverse complement strand
GAGTGTGGTAATACTACTGCTCCACAAGTTCAAACGATCACTGTTAGCGATAACTATGCTCCAATGTTCTCTTATGAGCAGCCTTACATGTACACTTACGAGTGTGACGCAATCATTCCGGTTATCCAGCCATCGGCTACTGATAATTGCAGTGATGATATCGTTTATGCATACAGCGACACTGATTTCTGGGGAACTTCTTGCTACAATGGTTTCACACGTATATGGACTGCTATCGACGAGTGTGGTAACGATGCTGAATTCAATCAGTATATAACTATTCAAGATACTACTGGTCCAGTTATCACCGGTGAAGCTGAAATCACAAAGCCTTGTGATGACTTCGAAGGAACATTTGTAACTGCTACTGACAATTGCAATGAATTCGACATCTATCATTGGGATGAGCACGTTTCTGGTTCATGCGCCGGAAATATTATCCGTCACTACACTGCATACGACTATTGTCAGAATGGCTCTGAGGAGTTTATTCAGATTATTCACCTTACTGATGCTGTTGCACCTGTAATTGAATTTGCAATTGCTGACTTTACAATAGAATGTGGTTCACTCTACGTGATAACTGCTCCGGTATTCTCTGACAACTGTGATGAGAATCTTGAGATTACGCCAGGTTTCTCTTCTGTTCTTGTGGATTGTATAACTATTGAAACATACACTTTCACTGCAGTTGATCATTGCGGTAACACAACTGTTTCAACTACTGTTGTAACAATCATTGATACTTTGAATCCATGGTTCGAAAACTTCCCTGCTGATGAACAAGTGAATTGCGACGAGGAACTTCCTGCAATCGTTTATCCACAGGCTTATGATATCTGTGATTCAAACGTAGATATTTACTACACAGAAGAAATCCTTCAAGGTAACTGTCCTGCTGAGCAGTACATCCTCCGCATGTTCCGTGCTGTTGATGATTGCGGAAATCAGGTTTTGGAAACTCAGACTATTCACGTTGTTGATCTTGAGGCTCCATACTTTGATTATGAGGCTTCACAATTGAATCTCTCTTATGAGTGTGATCAGGATGCAGAAGTAATCGCTCCAATAACTTATGACAATTGCAGCACTTTTGAATTGACTTACGAAGATTCACAGGAATGGACAGAAGGATGTTACTTCGGTTTCACACGTGTGTGGACTGCTACTGATGCCTGCGGAAATGCAGCTTCTGTTAGTCAGGGAATTTTCTTCCAGGACACTACTGCTCCGGTGGTTAATCCATATGAAATTGCTATCTCAATGCCTTGCGACCAAGTCATAAACGCAGTATTGATTTCTGCTACTGACAACTGTAACGAAGTAATCATCACTTATACTGATGAGCATTTAAGCGGTGGTTGTGCAGGTCACATCATCCGTACATATAGTGTAAGCGATATCTGTGGAAATCAGACTCAAGGTTTGTTCATTCAAATCATCACTTTGACTGATACTGTTGCTCCGGTAATCGTAAATGCTCCTTCTGATTTGATCGTTGAATGCGGTGATGAATATCCTGCATACGAGCCTATCTGGAATGACAACTGCGACGATGAGTTGATGCTTTCTGCTATCAGCGGCATTGCTTATGACGGTTGCAATCAGATCATCAGTCAGGTATTCTTCGCTGAGGACCATTGCGGAAATCAGAGTTCTGTTAGTCGCATGATCACCATCATTGATACTACTGCTCCGATCTTGTCAAATCTTCCTGCTGACGCTGAATACGATTGCAGCGAGGAATTCGGTGTAGCTAACGTAACTGCTTATGACGTTTGCAACGGCGAACTTGAAGTGTTGCATTCTGATGTAATCATCCCTGGTAACTGTCCTCAGACTTATACTATTGAGCGTACTTTCCGTGCTCATGACCTTTGCGGTAATGAAGCGGTTTACACACAGACAATCAGTGTTTCTGATGAGACTGCTCCAGAGTTTACTTACGTACCTGAAGGTGGTTACTTCTCATGTGAAGTAGGCGCTCCATTCGAGCAAGCAACGGCACAAGACGATTGCAGCACTTTCGAAGTAACGTATACTGACGAAACTTTGTTCACTACAATTGATGTTGATTTCTCTGAGACTTCAATTTCACTTTGCGGAACATTGATCACTCGTAACTGGTTGGCTACTGATGCATGTGGTAACACAAGCACCGCAACTTCTACTTACTTCGTGTATGACAATGTTGCTCCAACATTCGATCAGGAACTTAGCAATGTAACTGTTGAGTGTGCTTCTGAAATTCCTGCTCCTGTTGAAGTAACAGCTACTGACAATTGCACTACTGCAGTTGTAAGTGTTGATACTGAAGTTCTCGAGTCTGATGATTGCGGAAATCAATTGATCGAAGTAACTTATACTGCAGTTGATGAGTGTGGAAACACAGCTTACACTTCATACTTCATCACAGTACTTGATGAAACTGATCCTACATTGATTGGTTGTCCTTCAAACTTGGTGTTGGCTTGCGACGAAGAAGTTCCGGCTGCTGCACAAGTTTCAGCTACCGACAACTGTGATCAGATTGTAAATGTTGACTTTGAAGAATTCATCATTGGTGATATGCCAGCTCCTGGTTCTATTGCTGATTGTGATTTGATCACTCCTGTTCGCCCGGCTAACAATCCTTGCGTATATCCATACGACTGGGCTATGGCTCTCTTCGGAATGCCTTCAGCACACAAGTGGTATGCTGTTTCTGCAGGTAACTTAGTTCAGTACCCGAATGGTTCTATTCACTTGCAGGCTACTTTGAACAACGTAATGAATCCTGCAAACGGTTGGTTCGTTGACGTATGGTTCGCAGGTGGAATGGATTGGAGCCAGTGGAGTTCACAGGCGTTCCCAACAGGTTTCAAAGCGGATTGTGGTGGTGAAGCTATCAACCACACTGCATGGACATACTTCCTTATGCAAGCTGGTGAAGGTGCTGAATTGACTGGTTTCGGAGCTTATGCAGGTTCATCATTGAACACAGTTCATGCTCCTGCAAACAACTACTTCGGATTCCAGTTGGGTGATGGTGCTAACAACTACAACGGTGCTGACAATGGCTTCGGTGGTTGGTTCACTTACAGCGGTATCTTCAACAACGCTTCAGTAAGTGGTGCCGGTGACTTTGCATTCGAATTGGATTGCTGCCCTGACTACTACATCGTTCGTCAGTGGACTGCGGTTGATTGTTCAGGTAACGCATCAACTTGTGTTCAGAACATCACCTTCGCCGGATCAGCTGGTCCAGTGAATGCTCCTGTTCAGAATCAGTTGACAAACTACAACGAAAGAGCAATCAGCAACTTGTCAGTGTATCCAAACCCTGCAACAACAAGAGCGCTCTTCACATTCACTTCTAAGAATGATTCGATGTCAACTCTTGAAATCTATGACATGACAGGCAGCAAAGTTGCTGACGTGTTCATTGGCGTAGTTGAGGCTGGCATTGAATACAAAGTGGATTATAACATCAGCAAACTTGCTACTGGTATCTACACTTACAGATTAACAAATGGTTCAGATTTCGAGGTCGGAAGACTAGTGATCGGTAAGTAATCTTACTTGTTCCATTAAACATAAAAGAGGCTGTTCCGAAAGGCAGCCTCTTTTTTTGTGGGTGGGATTGTAGGTATGTAGGATTACAGTGTATTCTGCTGCCTCGCCTTTGCCGAAGTGTAGCATCGATGGCATGTTTGTGAGGCGGGCCTCACCCCATGATTGCCAAAGGCAATCATTGCCCCTCTCCGAATGGAGAGGGGTGAAAAGTGCGCTGCACTTTTTGCGGTCGCCAGCCGATGGCTTCGCTTGAAAGGCACTGCTTGCGAAAGCCAAACTCAAGAGCAGAACCAAACTTGTTGCTTTCTGTATTTTCATTTCACAACAACTATTCTTTCGCACTGCAACATCACATTTTCACTCATAAGACTCAACACATACTCTCCACCAGCCAGCCCAGCAGTGTCTATCATGTAAGTGGTGTCATCGTGTTTTAGTGTGAACGACTTCACAAAGTTACCTTGCATATCATGCACTTGGATATTGAAACTTGAAAGTTGGATATTGGATATTTTATTCAGATACACATTCAACATATCCTTTGCAGGATTGGGTCCCACCATAAAGAGATGCTGACCTTCGTCAGCATGACCAGCCGCATCTTGTTCGTCAATACCCACCGTGCAACCCTCATCGCACCCCGGCACCAAACACCCACAGCCATCCACTTTGAGCAGCCAGCCCTGCTGGGTAAACTCATCACACTCCGGCCATTCGAGGCAGCTTGCAGTTGCCTCGCCTGCCATGATGTAGCCACCGTCTGGTGTGGCTTTCATATCATGTGCTATGTTGTTCAGGTAAAAATATCCGCTATCAAAACTCAGATATTCATAAAACCGCTGCCATAGAAATACTCCATCGCTGTCTACTTTCCATAGCCATATTTTTTCACTGGTGTTGTTGCTGGCAGGGTTGTTTGGGTCTTCGGGGTTTATGATATCATCAAACTTCACAGAGCAGGAAACGTAGCCTCCGTCTGGGGATTTGGCTATATGTTCATTCGTCTGAGACCAATCATATTCCGCTCCTTCAGGTGTTGTCTGGAAAATTTCATCACCCGTTGCAGAACATTTGTAAATAATGGGAAGCAAATTACCAGGTTGGGAAACATCAATTGTTGCGATAATGAAATCGTCATTCACTAATAAAAAGTCTTGGGCATTGATGTATTCCAAACTTAGCGGTGTAATAATTTGATTGGTCTCTTCTTCTCCAGTAGAATCATTCAAACCGATGATTCGGTTACTTGTACTTATGCGTATAAGCCAAATTTGTTCATCATAATAGGCAATTGCATTGCACCCTGCTCCATTTCCCAACGGATTGATGTACGTCCACACCTCATCACCTTGTGCAGTGAGTTTTTTTATCATGAAATTGTTTTGACTTGAGGAGTGGAATATCTGCGATACAAAATAGATGAACTGTCCATCGGGGCTGCAGATGATGGCGGTGGGTAAATTCAAATTTGTTTGAAAATTATCCTCTATAAAGTAGGGCGAGTCAAATCGCTTTGTCTGTATAGTATCACCTACATTGGTAAGCCATATCACAGTGCTGTAAATAGTGTCATTGTCATCTTCAATATCCATTACCACCGTTACAGTAGTGCTGTCGTTCAATCTTGCATTGTTGTCTCTCGATGGGTTGTACGTTTTACTTGGAAAATACAGGTGCTTGGTATCTATTTCTTCTCCATCGAAATTGAAATTGCGAATGATGGTAGTGTAATGGTAGCCTTCATTGGTGTCAATTCTTACGCCTATTGTCTGATAACCGAATGGTTGATTGAGAACACTCAAATAAACAGACAGCAAATCATCATTTCCTCTATTACTAAAAGTTTGAGCGTTGGAGGAAAAGAAAGAAAAAGCGATGCTCCAGAGGAGCATCGCTTTTTGATAGGTAATTTTGTTAGTGTACCACATCAAACCTGCCATTCAGTTCAATTGAAAAATTCGGTACTACAAATTTGAAAGCATACAACCCCACTGCCCAATCTTTTGTGTTGATTGAGAATAGTTTCAGCGTTGGATTCACCTGCTGCCTGTGAACTTCTCTGCCTATAACATCTTTAATTATCAATGTACACATCTCTTGGGTAGGTAGTGATTCTTTTAGTTGCAAGGTCACAACATAGTCGGCAGGGTTTGGATACACTTGCATGCTGATAGCATTGCGCGCCACCACAAGTTATTACTTTATTTTGACCAATGACGGCATTCGTCCAGCATTGCAGCGCAATCAAAGTCAAGAACTTGAATGCCGTAAATAATAATTTTCCCATAAAAAAAAAATAGGTTTTGGTTCGTTATTAAATATGTTAAGATCCCTGCTAATAACATCGCCCATTGCCAGTAGCAAGAGCAAGAAATAAAAGAACTGAGAGTGGTCTAACTCTTCACTAGGTTTTAGCAGTAGATAATTTTGTTAGATGAATTCCCATCATGGGAAGTGTCGAGAGCATTTGAATTGGCAGGATATCGACTTGCTAACTTGTTTGATTCATGTTTTTGGTTATTTTTTCTTTTATACAAAAGCCACTTTTTGCAAAGTGGCAATCAAATGTGCGCATTTCGGATATAGAATGAGTGAATGTTGAAAACTATATCGCATCGCTAGCTTACATGTTGTGTCGCACCAGTGCGAATAGGAATGAGAAAGTGATGAGATAATATTTTTGTGATTCAATTCCTGATTGAAAATTACCCAAAAAGCAAAGGCCACGAGCAATATAGCTCTGGGTTTTTGAAAATTGGCAACGACATATGCAATAGCCGTTTTCGCCACCGGCGGATTACGGATATGCATCCCGAGAGAGCAGCGATTCGGGGCTCGCCCACATGTTCCGCCGCTGAGGACCGGCTGCTGTTGTCTAAGACACTGTACATCCCAAAACGAAGTGAGGGATGTGCTTTGAATTTATCCCACATTACGCATTAGAAATTTTTTATAGCCATGAGTGCGAGATTCTCAAATCTAAGCAATAGAAAATTCACTTACATCTTGCTAAAATGAACTTGAATTTTCTATTGCTTGATTTGGGTTTATTGCAGAGCATAAATTTCAGATTGTCAGATCATTCTACGCACAAGTGCACCTTCACTCAATATCCAGAACTGCAAGCTACCATTGATTCAAGTATTCGTACGACACTGATTGCCTTTCGCGCAATAACTTAATAACCCAAATAACCCAAATAACCAAAACTGTGAACTACAATTGAGTCGAGCACTCCAACGATATAGAACGCTCTTCATACAATAATCAGGTAACCCAACAACCGCACTCTACTCCATATAATCCCCTAATCCTAGTATCCTTTACAATTTGTAATTGCTAAAATGTTGAAAGGACCGTGGTCAATTCCCTAGCGCCCAAATCCTAATTCCTACTCAAAAAAAAAGCTGCCCTTTCGGAACAGCTTTTTTTCGCTAAATATTTTTTACTTCTTCTTCGGAGCTTCCTTCACAGGTGGCGCTTCTTTTACCGGAGGCGCTTCTTTTACCGGAGGCGCTTCTTTGATTGCTTCTTTTGTAGGTTTCACTTTACCGTTTGGTGGAACAGGTGGTGCGGGTGCCGCAGCCGGTGGTGGCGGTGGAGGAGGCGTGCCAGCGCCTTCTACTTGTTCCACTTTAATCAACTCAACATCAAAAATGAGCGTTGAATTCGCCGCAATCTTTCCCTGTGCTCTTGCACCATAAGCTATGTTCGAAGGAATATAGAATGTCGTCTTGCCGCCTTCTTTCATCAATTGCAAGCCTTCTGTCCATCCCGGAATTACCTGGTTCAATCCAAATGTTGCCGGTTGTCCGCGATCAACGGAACTATCGAACACAGTGCCATCGATCAACGTGCCGTGGTAGTGAACGGTCACCTTATCATTAGCATCAGGGGCTACACCTTTTCCTTCAAGTGTGGTTTTGTATTGCAATCCGCTCGCGGTAGTTTTTACACCAGGCTTTTTTGCGTTCGCAACGAGAAAGACTTCACCTTCGCGCTTGTTCATTTCTGCTTTATGATCACCAAGCTTCTTGGTCTCTTCACGGTAAAGTTTGTCTGCACTGGCCGCGTCCATTTCTGATTTGCCGGTTAATGCTTCTGTGATCGCCCGCGTAAATGTTGCCTGATCATAGTCCGTGATGCCGCTTTTCTTCATGGTCTCTGCCATGCTTACACCCATAGCGTACGAAACGCTGTCGCGGTGTGTCTTGAGTGTCTGTGATTGCACTTGCGTTGTAACAATCACACCTGTCGCCAGAATGAGGATTTTTTTCATTGAGTTTTGTTTTTTGATTTTTGTTTAATCAGGAGGTAAAGCAAGTGAGGATTTTGAAAAGAAAATGTTAAACATTAAAATCCACTGCATGTCTTTCTTCTGAACGAGGCGACAAAGGAAATAATAGTGCCAATTGCCTTCGGTAAATTTATTTTTCACAGAATTGCACAGAAGGAATTTCAGAATGCACAGAAGATGAAAAGGGTTCTCGAAGGCTTTTGATGCAGAATATTTGTTGAGTGTAAACTCAATTACAACATGACAATGTGAAACAAGTTTGTACTACTTGGAAATAAAGTGCTTCGCCAAAAGTCTTTACAGCACCCAGCGGAGACGCCTTAATTTGTGGCCAATTCAGAAACAATTTGAAGCGGCAAACGTCTTCCCGAGGGCCGCAAATTACAGCGACGTAGCGGGTGCGAGGCCAGAGGTCTATCCCGCGACTAGCGGGACCTGAGCAAAATAATTGAAGACTTTCAAACAACATTATTCATTTGTCATCATCAGGAATTCACCTTTACGTGTAGCAAAGGAGATCCCTCACTTCGTTTCGGGATGACAGTCACGCGCATGTATTGGTTGGAACGGTGGCCGCTTCGCGGCCACTCAAGTTTTACATCGTATTGAAGAATGGAATTTCACGAAAAGTCAATCACAGCACCCAGCGAAGTCGCCTTAATTTGTGGCCAATTCAGAAAAATATCTATAACACAAAATTGCCCCAAGGGCCGCAAATTACAGCGACGAAGCGGGTGCGAGGCCAGAGGTCTATCCCGCGACAAGCGGGACCTGAGCTTAACTGTATTCCATTCGAAGGAAAGATTTCGACGCGACAAGAGCACTGTAATGCTAAATTCTAGAGTGAAGCATTAATCCTCAGCCCCTCGTAAAAATCAAACTATTCTCATCTGACAACTTCTCATTGAACCCATACCCATCCACATCAAACGCCTTCAAATCAGCGCGCTTTGTGATTTTGTTTTCAATGAAAAACCGCGCGTAACGCCCACGGGCGAGCTTAGCATATGTGCCCGTGATTACATATTTGTCAGCCTTCTTCTCTTTGAATTCAATCTGAATCACCTCACGGTTGAGCGTCTTTGTGTCAACAGATTTAAAATATTCCGAAGAAGATAAATTGACAAGTATTCCTTTTGGATCAATATCAGATTGCAATGACGCTGCAATTTTATTTCCCCAGAATGCATAGAGATTTTTTTGTTTTGCCGACGGTGAAAAGGGTGTGCCCATCATTAATCTGTATGGCATCACCAAATCAAGAGGACGAAGTATGCCGTACAGTCCGCTGAGTATCCTGACATTGTCGTTTGCAAACTGAAGTTGCTTTTGATTGAATGTATCTGCATTCAATCCGCGGTAGACTTCTCCTCTGAACATCAATAGCGCAGGATGTGCGTTGTGATGTGTAAATGGTGTTTCCCAGTTGAGATAACGCTTTTTGTTTTCTTCACCCAGTGCTTTGCTGATCGCCATCATCGACGACAACTTCGCTGCGGAAACTTTTTTCAATTTCGCTACCAACGATTCTGCTTCACTCATGAAGAGCGGCTGCGTGCAATTTAATTCGGGGTGATGTGTCTGATCATCCAGCAATTTGGCCGGAGAAATAACTGCAAGAAGTTTACTCATTGAATAATGCCTGTTACGGCGTTTGTTTTTTGTCGAGGTAATTTCCGAATGCCTCTTTGAATGCCGTTGACATCATATCGGCTTGTAATTCGTATCCTCTTTTTGTAAGGTGAATTTTATCTGATGCTGCAAGTTGCGCATTCTGCCAGTTGCGGATAGAACCAAGTCCTCCCATCACCTCAAACAAATCATATACTGCACCATCGTATTTTTTTGCTAAACGATACATGCTCTGTTGTACCTTGATTGCGTTGCGGTTGGGATAACTCTTGTGATAATACGTGTCGTTATTCGTGATAAAAATCAGACATACATTCGGATTCACCACGAGAAACTTCTTGATCAAAGAATCATAACGCGCTTCATATTGTGAAGCGTCAAATTCGCCTTCCGGAACATTGGCGTCGTTGATACCGATACCGAATATAGCAAGGTCGGGTTTTAATGTTTCCAGCTGCTGATCGAACATGCCGCAGCGCAAATAGCTTTTTGTGCTCGCTCCATTTACGCCGATAGCATGATAGGAGAGTCCTGATTTTTCACCACCTAAATATGCTCCTTGAAAAGCGAAGTAACTCGGCTCGTTATCCGTTTTCTGAAAAGTGAAATGAAGCTTGTTGACGTAAGGAGTGAATTCTATTTCTGTATATCCATTGAGAGGATTTTCTTTCATGCTCAAAATCGTGACATTCGAATCTGCAACGATCGTGACATTCGAACTGCGCTGGTTGAAGATTTTCACCCTTCCAAATGAATAGGTATTTCCATCATAACCGGTGGCCGATAATGTAACTGATGCTGAAGAATCGTAGCACGTTGCACTGACCCCGGACATTCCCCAAAGACAATTATCCGAACTTACGCTGTTGCGACATCCTTCCCACTTGCCGGTCCAGTCGCACTGTACCGACTTCGGACAATTTGATTTTGCCATGTTGTAAGGAAAAACGAATCCGCGTTCGCCTTCTGCACCGTAAACCATCTCAGTGAAATTCGCGCGCAATCGATCCGTGAGAAATCCTCCCTGCACGTGTGAACCTCCAATGTGAACTACAGAAACTTTACCACTGCCGTTGAATGCCAGTTGCTCGAATTTTTTGAAAAGTATATTCCACTTCTCCTTATTGCCTTCGAAATGAACTTTGTTCTTATCGTATTGTATGAAATTGTACTCCTTACGAAGCGCTGTTCCGGGAAGTGAAGTGTAATTCACTTCCACCAACGGACTTGCCACCCACGCTGTAGAGGCAATCAAGGCTATAGCAAAAAGATATAATCGTAGTGTTTTGCTCATTCAATTCTTCATCTCCACAAACCGCACCATGTGGTTGTGGGAACAAACTCATACGGAAGTTTTGATGTTTCGTTCCAAATGAATTTATTCGCCGGTTGCCTTACAAGATACGATGTTTTTCCTGGACAGCAATGCCCGAAAATTAGAAATTCGGCTTGAGCAAATACTGCGAGTAAAACTTGTCGATTTCATCCACGGCCTCCTGCGCAGTATCCACAACTGCAAACAGAAACATATCTTGTGCTGAAACATTATTTTCCTGCCCTAAAAGAACTTCCTTAATCCAATCCACCAATCCTGTCCAGAAAGACTTTCCAACAAGGATGATTGGAAAGCGTCCAATCTTGTCGGTTTGAATGAGCGTAAGTGCTTCGAAGAATTCGTCGAGTGTTCCAAAGCCACCGGGCATTACAACAAAACCCTGGCTGTATTTCACGAACATCACCTTCCTAACAAAGAAGTAATCGAAGTTGATGCTCTTGTCATGATCCACGTATGCATTTCCGTGTTGCTCAAACGGCAATACGATATTCAATCCAACAGAAGTGCCGTCGCCTTCCTTCGCGCCTTTGTTGGCCGCTTCCATGATGCCCGGGCCACCTCCGGTGATAACTCCATATCCTTTTTGTGTAAGCTTGAATGCTATCTCTTTGGCTGTCCCGTAATGAGGGTTATCGGGTTTGGTTCTCGCCGAACCAAATATGGATACGCACGGTCCAATCTGTCCCATACGCTCATAGCCTTCTACAAATTCTCCCATGATCTTAAAGATCGACCATGAGTCGTTTGATCTTACTTCATTCCAGCTTCTCTGCTTGAATTTACTGGCTATTCTGTGGTCTTTTTCCATCATTTTTCTATGATATTTTTCTATTAATTATGACCTGTGCGTTCAGCACAAATCAGCCCGCGAATATACCTTCTAAGTTATTATGCTTCTATACACCCGAAATCGCCCGACTTTTTGAGCGAACGATTGCTTTAACATGGAGAATTGGAGGAGTGGAGATCTTTTAGTATAGGTCTGACGGTTGGTTTTTGAATGCTGAATGGAGCGGTATATCGGAAGTTATTTGAAACATACATGTTGCGTTTATTTTTTTGTCATGTAGTAATATCAAATTCAATCGATGTTCTTTAGGTTTTTTTTTTATGGGAGATCCCTCGCGTCAGGATGGTTCACGGTCAAATTCAATCGCGGCACTTTTGGTCTATTATAAGAGATCCCTCGCTTCGCTTCGCTTCGGGATGGTTCATTGTCAAATTCGATGGCAGCACTTTGAGTCTATTATAGGAGATCCCTCGCTTCGCTTCGGGATGGTTCATTGTCAAATTCGATGGCAGCACTTTGAGTGTATTATTGGAGATCCCTCACTTCGCTTCGGGATGGTTCATTGTCAAATTCGATGGTAGCACTTTGAGTCTATTTTAGGAGATCCCTCGCTTCGCGTCAGGATGGTTCATTGTCAAATTCGATGGCAGCACTTTGAGTGTATTATAGGAGATCCCTCGCTTCGCTTCGGGATGACAGCCGCCCGCGATTTGGGGGTTGAGTTGAGGCCGCGAAGCGGCCTCAACTCCACTAATGCGCGACAAAAATTGTCATCCCGAAACGAAGTGAGGGATCTCCCACAACTCGACGAATAGCCATCGGCAGACGCTGCCGGAGGATTTGTGAGTATTGCGTTAAGCAGTATCCCATAATTTCAGCCTAGCATTAAACGTTGAATCTGAAACGAAATGACGGATCTCATTTGATGCGACAGAATGAGAAACCGTATAGATTTAGATTGATGCTACTATTTTTTATTTTGGCTCAGGTCCCGCTTGTCGCGGGATAGACCTCTGGCCTCACACCCGCTTCGTCGCTGTAATTTGCGTCCCTTGGGACAATTTTGGACTATGGGAATTTTTCTGATTTGGCCACAAATTAGCGCTCCTACACAGGGTGCTGTAAAAGACTTAAGGTGAAATTTTATACGCGGCGTTGTGGCCGCGAAGCGGCCTCAACTCACTTTTTTTATACGGCTGTCATCCCGAAACGAAGTGAGGGATCTCCCTTGCTTCAAATGACGTAGAATTTCAACTGTTCATTGATGTGCGATAGTGAATCCTGAAACGAAGTGAAGGATCTCCCACAGCTAAAGTAAAGTCATTCGCTTTTTCGCTATAGGATTGTTGAAACTGTCATCCCTTCAACAAATCAAAACAAACTCTTCTTACTTCTGCTCGTCTTGCCTCCAAGACCCAACACTCCAAGTATTCCACGCGCCAATTCGCGCATCACCGTATTCCCCACCTGCCGAACCATGGTGTTTTTGGTGAGCTGCTCTACCACACTCGGTTCTTCTTTTTCTTTTGTAGTGCGCGGCCTGGACTTCACCTCAACTTCCTCCTCTTCACTTTCCGCTTTGGCATTTTTCAATTTCGCTTCGAGAATTTCGTACGCACTTTCTCTGTCGATTTCTTCATTGTATTTAATGCCGAGCATGGAGGAGGAGTGAACCCGGTCGAGTTCTTCCTGAGTCAAGATGCCCATTCTGCTCATAGGTGCACGTAGATGTGTTGCCGCAAGGGGAGTAGGAATTCCCTTTTCATTCAATGCGGTGATCAACGCCTGACCAATACCAATGCTTGTAAGCAAGTCTTCTGTCTTGTAGAATTCTGAAATCGGATAATTCTCCGCTGTCTTATTGATGGCCTTCCGATCTTTTTCCGTAAAAGCGCGCAATGCATGTTGCACTTTCAATCCGAGTTGCGCCAGCACATCCTCAGGAATGTCATAAGGATTTTGCGTGCAGAAAAATATGCCGATGCCTTTCGATCGAATGAGTTTGATGATGGATTCAATTTGATTGAGCAATGCTTTCGACGCTTCGTTGAAGATGAGATGCGCTTCATCGATGAAGACGCACAACTTCGGTTTGTCGAGATCACCTGCCTCTGGAAACGAATTGTAAATCTCGCCGAGCATCTGCAACATAAACGTCGAAAACAATTTCGGCTTGTCTTGAATATCTGTGAGCCGAACAATATTGATAATACCTCTTCCTTGTTGATCGGTGCGGATGAGGTCGCTTACTTCAAATGATTTTTCACCGAAGAAAACTTCAGCGCCTTGCGTTTCGAGTTCGATTACTTTGCGCAAAATGGTTCCTACAGATGACTCCGAAATTTTGCCGTATGTTTTTTCTATCTCGTCTTTTCCTTCGCCGGTAGCGTATTGCAACATGCGTTTGAAATCTTTCAGATCGAGCAGCGGCAAATTATTATCATCAGAAAATTTGAAGATGATGGCGACGATTCCGCCTTGCACATCATTCAGCTCAAGTATTTTCGAGAAGAGTACCGGACCAAATTCACTCACTGTGGCCCGCAAGCGCACACCGCGTTCTTTCGACAACGACATCAATTCAACGGTGCTTCCACTTGATGTGTATGGAATGCCGATGGCGAGATGACGCTCTTCAATTTTTGTATTGGAAATACCCGCAGCAGCAATCCCGCTGAGGTCGCCTTTCAAATCCATCATCAAAACCGGAATGCCTTTCGCAGCCATGTTTTCTGCGATGATCTGGAGGGTTACTGTTTTACCCGTTCCAGTTGCACCGGCTATGAGACCGTGGCGGTTCAATGTTTTGAGGGGAATCTTCACCTGGCATTCCGCCATGGGTGTTCCATCCAGTATAGCACCACCCAATATGATCGAATCATTCTTGAATGTGTACCCTTCGTTGATGGTCGTTTTGAATTCTTCCGTTCTGCTCATGTTTGAAATATGTGCCGCGAAGTTAGGAATGGGTGGCATAAAAAAAGTGTGAGGGAGAGAGTGAGTCTACAGGAGCTCGCTCCATTTAACGTAGCGCGCTCTTTCCCTGTAGACTCACTCTCTCCCTCACACTTTTTTTTATTCCAATCTGGAATATTATATGCCTTCAACCCCAACGGCAATTTTTACTATCGTTTTAGTTTTGTTCTTCATTCACTAAACCAACCTATCATCCATGTTCGATTTTCAAAAATTAGCCGTCTACCATAAGGCAAAAGATTTTCATGCTCACGCTGACGAGATCATCAAGGAAAATAAATTTCATCGCGTTGCAAATGACCAATTGACAAGAGCTTCTTTCAGCATTGTCTTGAATATTGCAGAAGGAGCCGGACGTTTTACAAAACCAGATCGAAGAAAATTTTATGTGATGGCTCGAAGTTCTGTTTACGAGTGCATCGCAATCTATGATGTCCTGAATGATAGAAAATTAATTGAAAAGAATGCCTTTCTCCAACAGATGGAATTAGCGGATGAATTGTCGAGGATTCTATTTGCGATGATAAAGAATTTGGAGAGTTAAAAAAGTGTGAGGGAGAGAGTGAGTCAACAGGGTTGAAGCGCGCTCCGCTAAATGGAGGGCATTCCTGTAGACTCACACTCAACCTCTCCCTTCTGACAAAAAGTGTGAGGGAGAGAGTGTCTCAGACCCCGTTTTCTTGGAGAAAATTCGCAAAAGAGTTTAGGTCGTTTTCCTATTCTGCGAATGAGTTTTTCTAGGCATTGGAACAAAAATGAT
>JAYTOA010000051.1:0-23099 GCA_043748015.1 Flavobacteriales bacterium | reverse complement strand
ATGTTGTCCGATACTATCACCGTGAATGAACACGTCGCTGTATTTCCTGCAGCATCTGCTACAACATAAGTTACTGTTGTTGTTCCAAGGTTGAATGTTGTTGTTCCTACAAAGTTGATTCCCGTTGCAGGTGACGAAGATGTTGTCGCCCCTGTCAATGCCCACGTCAATCTTGCTACTGAACAATTATCTGAAGTTGTTGGATTCGACGTTGCTACGGAAGAGGCGCAAGTTCCTGCTGCAACATTCGCCGACGTATTCGCAGGACAAATAATTGTCGGAACGATATTGTCAGATACAATTACTGTGAAGGAGCAAGTATTTGTATTTCCTGTAGCGTCCGATACAACATATGTAACTGTTGTTGTTCCAAGGTTGAATGTTCTGGTGCCAACATTGTTGATTCCTGTAGCTGGCGATGATGCTGTGGTTGCTCCTGAAAGTGCCCATGTCAAAGTGCTAACTGAACAATTGTCTGAAGTTACTGCGTTTGGAGTTGCTACTGATGCTGTGCAAGTTCCTGCTGCAGTGTTCGCTGTAATATTCGCAGGGCATGTGATGTTTGGATTGATTGCGTCAACTATTGTCACTGTGTAAGTGCAAATTGTTGTATTTCCTGAAACGTCGAAGGCTGTATAACTTACGGTCGAAACTCCTAAGTTGAATGTTCTCGTTCCAACATAGTTGAATCCAACCGCTGGTGAATTTGCAGTTGTTGCACCGGTTATTGTCCAAGTGAGTCTTGTGACATTACAGTTGTCAGAGAATGTCGGATTTGGTGTAACTACTGATGATGTGCACCCTGCTCCTGTGTTGGAAGTGATATTCGCCGGACATGAAAGTGTCGGTGGAATGTTGTCATTTACGATTACAACGAAACTGCAAGTTGAAGTGTTATTCGAAGCATCTGCTACAACATAAGTTATGGTCGTTGTTCCGGTGTTGAATGTTTGAGCTCCTACATAGTTGATTCCCATTGCCGGAGATGATCCGGTAGTTACTCCCGACATTGTCCATGTAAGTCTCGCAACTCCACAGTTGTCTGCTGTTGTCGGATTTGCTGGCGTTACTGACGCCGTGCAAAGTCCTGCAGCTACAGTAACTACGATATTGGATGGACAGCTAATCGTTGGGTTGATCAAATCTGAAATCACAACATTGAAAGAACAAGTGGAGGCATTGCCACTTGCATCTGTTACTGTGTAAGTAACTGTTGTTGTACCCATGTTATAAATCTGTGTGCCAACATTGTTGATGCCTGTTGCAGGTGAAGTTAATGTTGTTGCTCCCGTCATTGCAAACGTCAACGTGGAAACGGAGCAGTTGTCCGAATAAGTCGGATTCACCGATGCAAGTGATCTGATACAAGTACCGGCAGTAACATTGCCCGAAAGATTTCCCGGGCATGTTATTGAAGGTGCAATGGTGTCAGTTACTGTCACCGTGAATGTGCACGTTGATGTATTTCCTGATGCATCTGTTACTACATATGTAGCTGTCGTTGTACCAAGGTTGAATGTTCTCGTGCCAATATTATTTATTCCGGTAGCAGCGGAATTCGCTGTTGTTGATCCGGTAAGTGCCCACGTCAATGTGCTCACTGAACAGTTGTCTGCTGTTGTTGCATTCGGTGTTACAACAGATGCTGTGCATGTACCTGCAGCGACATTGGCAGTCATGTTTGCCGGACATGTAATTGTTGGAACTACGTTGTCCGTGACTGTTACTGTATAAGAACATGTCGCTGTGTTGTTCGCAGCATCCGCAACTGTGTATGTTACAGTGGTAATTCCTGCGTTGAAGTTTTGCGTTCCTACATTGTTGATTCCTATCGCCGGTGATGAAGCAATCGTTGCTCCGGTCATCGCCCATGTCAATCTGGTGACTGAACAATTATCACTCGTAACTGGATCTGGATTCACCACAGATGCGGAACATGAAGCAGCTATAGTATTAGCAGTAATATTCGACGGGCATGTAATGGTTGGATTTATTCCGTCTGTTACTGTTACTGTAAAACTGCAATTCGCAGAGTTTAATGCAGCATCTGATGCGGTATAGGTAATAGTTGTAATTCCTAGATTGAAAGATTGTGTGCCAACATAGTTGATGCCTGTCACAGGCGATGAACCGGTGGTAGCTCCACTCATTGTCCATGTAAGACTTGTTACTGAGCAATTGTCTGCAAACGTTGGATCAACTGTGGCAGTCGATCCTGTGCATGTTCCTGCTCCAACTGAAATTGAAGTGCTCGCAGGGCAACTTATTGTTGGGTTGATATTGTCGTTGATCGTTACGGTGAACGAACATGTTGCCGTGTTTCCGGAAAAATCCGAAACAGTATATGTCACGGTTGTAATTCCTGCATTGAAAACTGCGGTTCCTACGTTGTTGATGCCTGTTGCAGCAGAACTTCCTGTCGTCGCTCCGGTCATTATCCACGTCAATCTAGTGACGCCACAGTTGTCTGCTGTAGTCGGATTTGTAGTTGCTACTGACCGACCGCATAAACCTGCCGTGACCGTGTTGGTAATATTCGCAGGACAAGTGATAGTTGGATTCACGCCTTCAGTCACTGTTACTGTATAAGAACACGTCGCAGAATTCAGCGCCGCATCACTTACTGTATATGTTACCGTGGTTACTCCAACATTGAATGAACGGGTGCCAACATTGTTGATGCCTGTTGCTGCAGATGCTGCAACCGTTGCACCGGTGAGCGCCCATGTCAATCTCGTTACTCCACAATTGTCTGCTGTTGTTGCGTTTGGTGTTACTACAGATCCTGCACATGTGCCTGCAATGGCTGTTGCAGTAATATTCGCCGGACATGTAAGCGTTGGATTGATATTGTCCGTTACGGTTACTGTAAATGCACATGTCGCACTCAGATTGGCAGCGTCACGTACGGTATAGGTAACTGTTGTCGTTCCGATATTGAAAATTTGTGTACCTACGTAATTAATTCCGGTTGCGGGTGATGATGCAACTGTAGCTCCGGTCATTGCCCATGTCAATTGTGTCATTGCGCAATTGTCTCCGGTCGTCGGATTTGTTGTCGCAAAGGATGCTGTGCATGTCCCCGATGATGTTGTTGCTGATGCATTTGCAGGACAAGTTATCGTCGGTGAAATGTTGTCGTTGATAGTTACCGTAGATGAGCATGTTGCAGTATTACCGGCGGCATCACCAACTATATATGTGATGGTTGTTACTCCAACGTTGAATACTTGTGTTCCCACATAATTGACACCTGTTGCTGGTGATGATGTTGTTGTTGCTCCCGACATACTCCAGGTCAAAATGGTAACACCACAATTATCCGCAGTAGTTGGATTTGTCACTGCTTGCGAGCGACCACATAATCCGGACGTTGTATTCGCTGTAATATTCGCTGGACATGTTATTGTCGGCAATAGAATGTCATTAACAGTGATTGTATATGAGCATGTAGACGTATTGCCGGCGGCATCATATATTGTATATGTAACAGTCGTCACTCCTGCATTATAACTGCGCGTTCCAACATTGTTCATGCCCGTTGCCGGTGATGTGCCTGTCGTTGCTCCTGTCAATGCCCATGTCAAAGCTGTTACCGTGCAATTGTCAGCAGTCGTTGGATTTGAACTTGCAACGGATCGTGAACAACTCGTTCCTGAAACGTTGGCAGAAAGATTACCAGGACATGTGATCGTTGGTGCTATATTGTCTATCACTGTTACGGTGTATGAACATGTGGCGGTGTTGTTCGCTGCATCCGCTACTGTGTAAGTAACGGTTGTTACTCCAAGATTGAATGTTCTTGTTCCAACATTGTTAATACCGGTCGCTGCCGACGTAGCTGTTGTTGCTCCTGTCAATGCCCATGTCAATCTTGTTACTGCGCAATTGTCTGCTGTCGTTGGATTTGGTGTAACAACCGATGCGTTACACGTACCTACTCCAACGTTGGCACTGATGTTAGTTGGACAGGAAATGGTCGGTATAATATTATCAGTTATGGTTACCGTGAATGAACATGTCGCAGTATTGCCTGTTGCATCTGCTACTGTGTAAGTCACTGTTGTAACTCCGCCATTAAAGGTGTTTGTCCCGACATAGTTGATACCTGTTGCAGGCGATGAAGCAACAGTTGCTCCGGTCAATGCCCATGTTAATCGAGTCACTCCACAATTATCGTTTGTGGTTGGATTAATTGTAACAACACTTTTGGCGCAAGTGCCCGCTGCTACTGTCGTAGTTATATTCGCCGGACATGAAATTGTCGGGTTGGTAGCATCAACTATTACGACGTTGAATGAGCAGTTCGCTGTCGATTGCCCATTCGATGCTTGATAGGAAATCGTTGTTGATCCTACCGGAAAAACACTGCCACTGGCTGGACCACCTGTTTGTGTGAGCGTGCATTCGAATTCGATAATTCCCCATGATAAAGAATTCGCTGGTCGATCGCTCCAGACATTGTTCAACAATGCCCAGTTTTCTGCACCACCGGAATTGTCCGGCTGACCTGGGGCCCAGTTACTATAGGTAGAGTTTTCTCCTGTTACCCAAAGCCACGTACCTTCAGTGGATTGGTCGGTATATCCCAGCCAACCTGCTCCCGCACCATTGGCTACAAGCCAGGCTTGTTCTGCAGCACTGTTGATTGTTACAAGGTGGGCACCTACTGCGATTGCATTCACATTCGCTGCAGACCAGTTGGTGGTAGAATTGGCTTTGAAGTAAGTATGACCATCGGTTGTTCCAAGCAATGTATAACCTGCAATGGCTGTCGGCGCAGGACATGGTCCACATGCATCAGCAGCGGTTGGTGTAGGAAAATTAACTACCTGTGAACATCCCGGATTCACTACCACATTCGAAGGACATGTTATCGTGACCTGTGAATCCCTTATCGTTAGATTGAATACAGCAGTAAATGGCTGTGCACAGACATTCCAGTTAGCTGTAATATTAAGTGTTTCTATGCCTTCAGCGATTCCATCAAGTGTCGGTGTAACCGTGAAAAATACATCCTGAACACCGGCCGCAAAAGCGATTGTCCCTGGTGCTCCAGTATAATCTACTCCATTGATTGCGGTGCCGCTGTGCACCAGATTTACAGTTAGAGGAACACTCAGATCTCCCGCACGGCGTGCACGATACTGAACGCTGTTACAACCCTCAGTTAATAGTTGACTGGGATTTACGGACGAAATATTTACTGCCTGGCCTAAAGCGGAAAAGCCTCCCAGCCAAACCCATGAGTCATATACGTTATCGCCGGCATCTGCAAGTACGCATTTCACGTGGTAAGTTGCACAGGGAACAACTATTCCCTTTACAAATAGTCCGGTCGTAATTCCATCTGCTTGCAAACAAGGGTTACCGGTATTGTCAACGAAAAATGCTGTGTTTGCAAAACTTGCGCAATTCACCGGGTTTCCAAATTGACCGGCTACTCCCTGATTCACCGTTCCTATTGAAACCGGAGTATTATCCGGAAGTTTTGCAAAATTCGCCGCACCATTGGAAAATGGACCAGTGATTCCCGGACCACTTACTAAGAATCCAAATACGTCATTGAAATTACTGCAGGTGTATTCAAGGTATTCTTCCGATCCCCACTGAAAAGTCAATTGCATGGTATCCGTCTTTGGTACCACGTCAAATTCTACGATCACCACGTCTCTGTTTGCAAGTGGTCCCAAAAGCAATAGGTCAGGATCATTGAACGTAATACTGTTGTTGGTAGATGCGCTGCTGGTGTTGTTCGGGCCAATAGCAGTATTGCCTCGTCCCGTTGAGAGAAGAACACCTTGTGTGAGCGTCAACGGATTATTTCCACCAAGTACATTCGTAAATGAGGATACCTGTCGGTCGAGTCCTTGGTTCACCGTAAAATTGGTAATGGTTACACCATTGCCCTGAATCAGATTGGACATCACCGCATTTGTTGCGGTTTCGTTTACGGTGATTCCACCTACGCATTGTGCCTGTGTAGTGTTCGATTGTAGCAGGAAAATTGTAAGTACCGCAATGAGGTTGCGGACTATGCCCGATAGTGATTTGATTGTAGAGTTCAACATTCGCTTACGCATAATGATTTTAAAAAAAATATTCGCCTATATTCCTCTCAGCCACGCTTGAAACATTTGTTTTTCAGCGCGTTAAGTGTGCAATTGGTTGCCAGTAATTTTCTTTAAAGCCAGGTTAGATAGATGCTTTCAAGTGCTTGTATCGTATTCATGTTGATTAAGGTTACCTTTTCATAAAAATTAAATGAGGACATCATTCCCGTCGCCGTTGATTTTTTATCCCTCACTCCTTTTTATCTTCGCGCACCTTTTTGAAAGGGGATTTCAATATCATGAATCAACCTTATAGAGAATTTAAACACCTCAATCTGCCTGAGATATCCAATGAAGTGCTGGCTTTTTGGGAACGAGAGGGAATTTTCAATCGTTCTATCAGTGAACGAGATGAAAACAATCCATTCGTATTTTACGAGGGACCGCCTAGCGCCAATGGTATGCCCGGTATTCACCACGTTATGGCGCGTGCTATCAAAGACATCTTTTGCAGATACCAAACCCTCAAAGGAAAACAGGTAAAGCGCAAAGCAGGATGGGATACTCACGGACTGCCGATAGAACTTGCGGTGGAGAAAACGTTGGGCATTACCAAAGAAGATATCGGAACGAAGATCTCTGTGGAGGAATACAATACCGCGTGCCGCACCGAAGTGATGAAGTACACGGATAAGTGGGAAGAAGTTACCCGTATCATGGGTTATTGGGTGGACATGACTGATCCGTATATCACCTACGACAACAAATACATTGAAAGCGTATGGTGGATTCTACAAAATCTCTACAAGAAGGATCTTTTATATAAAGGGTTCACCATTCAACCTTATTCGCCGGCTGCCGGCACCGGACTCAGTTCACACGAAATCAACCAACCCGGCTGTTACCGCGAAGTGAAGGACACCAGTGCTGTGGCTATGTTCAAAGCAATTAATCCAGCTTTCAATATGGATGAAGATGTGTTCTTTCTCGCATGGACCACCACTCCCTGGACGCTTCCATCGAATACTGCTTTGGCTGTCGGAAAAGGAATTGAGTACGCTCTCGTAAAAACGATCAATCACTACAACAACAAAGTCATTCACGTTATTCTCGCTAAGGATCTGCTCGGGAAATATTTCCCTGAAAAAAATAGCGTTCTGGAATTTGAAGATTACAAACCCGGAGATAAAAATATTCCGTTTTATATCGTGTCTTTCATGAAAGGCGCTGATTTGGAAGGTTTGCGCTATGAGCAACTTTTACCTTTTGTTCAACCAACCGAAGGCGATGCATTCCGCGTAATCATCGGCGATTTTGTTACTACTGAGGATGGAACGGGCATCGTTCACATCGCTCCGTCTTTCGGTGCTGATGACTTCCGTGTTGCTAAACAAAATGGTGTCGGCTCGCTGACGCTCGTCGATAAACGCGGCCGTTTTTTACCTGAAGTGAACGATGGTGTTTTTCTATACGGTGAAGAATTCGTCAAGGAAGATTACTACGATAATGATGCGAAGAGTGTTGAACTCCAAAAGCAAAAGGACAAACTTTCCGGCTTCATCAAGGATACATCTAAGCTTCACTACTTGAGTGTTGATGAGCGTATTTGTCTCAAGCTTCAGAACGAAGACAAGCTTTTTAAAAAGGAAAAGTACGAACACAATTATCCGCACTGCTGGCGAACAGATAAGCCAATCCTTTACTATCCATTGGATTCGTGGTTTATCAAGATTCCACAAGTGCGTGATAGAATGGTGGAACTCAACAACACCATCAACTGGAAACCGGAAGCCACAGGAACAGGAAGATTCGGCAACTGGCTCGAAAACGCCAACGACTGGAATCTCTCGAGATCGCGTTTCTGGGGAATTCCTCTACCAATCTGGCGCACCGAGGACGGTGAAGAAATTATTTGTATAGGAAGCGCCGAAGAATTGAAAGACGAAATCAACTTATCAATGAAGGCCGGATTCATGACTTCAAATCCATTGGATAAATTTTCACCCGGAGATTTCTCTGCTGATAATTACCTCACGTTTGATCTTCATAAACCTTATGCCGACGACATTTTTCTCGTTGCTCCTTCCGGTAAAAAAATGATACGTGAAAGCGACTTGATTGATGTCTGGTTCGATAGTGGTTCCATGCCTTATGCACAATTGCATTACCCTTTCGAAAACAAACACCTCATCGACGATCGCAAAGCTTTCCCGGCTGATTATATTGCCGAAGGTGTCGATCAGACGCGCGGATGGTTCTATACGCTGCACGCCATTGCCACCATGTGTTTCGATTCTGTTGCATACAAGAATGTGATCTCAAACGGTCTCGTTCTGGATAAGAACGGAAACAAAATGTCCAAACGTCTAGGCAATGCAGTGGATCCTTTTATTACTATTCCAAAATATGGCCCGGATGCCACACGCTGGTACATGATAACCAATGCGCAGCCGTGGGATAACTTAAAATTCGATAGCGAAGGAATTACCGAAGTGCAGCGAAAGTTTTTCGGTACACTGTATAATACGTATAGCTTTTTTGCCATCTACGCCAACATCGATCGATTTGTGATGAATGCGCAAACAGCCATTCCAATTGCTGAACGCAATGAACTCGATCGTTGGATTATCTCTAAATTGAATAGCCTCATCATTCAGGTGTCGGCTTATCTCGATGATTATAACCCAACTCCCGCCGCCAGAGCAATTGAGGATTTCGTGGATGCCCATCTATCCAATTGGTATGTGAGACTTTCACGCAAAAGATTCTGGCACGGCGAACTTTCCCGCGATAAGCAAGCGGCCTACGAAACTCTTCATGAATGCTTGAGCGTAGTGGCGCAACTTTCGTCGCCGTTCGCTCCTTTCTTTAGTGATTGGCTTTACAGAAATCTGACAGATTGCATTCGTTCCAGTGGTAGCGAAGAGAGCAAAGTGGGAATTCACGATTCTGTCCATCTTACATTTATGGTAAAAGCCAATGACAGCGCTTTGAATGTTGAACTGGAAGAACAAATGGGCTTCGCTCAGGAAATTTCTTCTATGATTCTTTCTATCAGAAAGAAGGAAAACATCCGCGTTCGTCAACCCTTGAAGAAGATTCGTATTCCTGTCCTGAATCCCAAAGATCAAGCTCGAATTGAAGCAGTGGCAGAGCTAATTCTGGCTGAAACAAATGTCAAATTCCTCGAGTTTGTTGATGAGTCGCAAGCGCAGATTGTAAAGGACCTTAAGCTCAATTTCAAAACACTGGGTAAGAAATGCGGGAAACATATGAAGCCGCTTCAGCAATTCGCTGCGGACAACGCTCAGGAAATCATTCGTTCTATCGAAACCTCTGATATCTACGAGTTTAAGATTGATGGGGAAGTTATCGAGATATTACATGAAGATGTTGACATCATTCCGGTCGACATTCCCGGTTGGAAAGTGGTGAATGACGGAGCTTTGACCGTCGCACTCGATATTCACATCGACGAAGAACTCCATCAGGAAGGCATTGCGCGTGAATTCATCAATAGAATTCAGAATCTTCGCAAAGAAGCCGGTTTCGACGTTACGGATAGAATTATTGTGAAGATTGAGTCCCGTGACGGCTTTAAGCAAGCAGTACTAAAGAATTCAGAATATATTCGCGCCCAAATTTTAGCAGATGAATTGCTGATGGTTGATTCCCTTCAAAATGGACACATGGTAGAAATTGAAGAAGGTCTCACAACTCAGATTAGTCTGGCAAAACTTAATTGATATCACACCATGGCAGCAAAAAAAGTAGCCAAAAAGCCCGCAAAAGGCAAGGCAGTAAAGAAAAGCGCTCCAAAAGCGAAACCTGCTAAGGCAGCGAAAAAGCCTGTGAAAAAGGCAGCGAAACCGGCAAAAAAAGTGAGTAAACCAGCTAAAAAGGTTGCGAAACCAGTTAAGAAGGTGAGCAAACCGGCCAAGAAGGTTGTTGCTAAAGCTGTGAAGGCCAAAGCAAAACCTGTTGCCAAAAAGAAAGCACCGGCCGCCAAGAAAGTGGTTGCTAAAAAAGTAACCAAGCCCGTGAAGAAGGCGGTTGCCAAAAAGCCTGTTGCGAAAAAGCCTGTAGCGAAAAAAGTCGCGCCTAAAAAGGCCACACCTAAAAAGGTGTCAAAGAAGGTAGTAGCCAAGAAGCCGGCAATCAAAAAGCCGATAGCTAAAATAGCAGCTCCAAAAAAGGTGGCTCCAAAGAAAGTTGCTCCGAAAAAGGCGGTGAAAGTGGTAGCTAAGAAAGCTGTTGCCAAACCTGTCGCTAAAGTTGCTCCTGTTAAAGCAACGCCACCGGCAAAAAAGCCGATGCCTGTTGTGCCACCAAAGCCTCAGCCTATAAAAGTTGAAGCACCTAAGAAAGAAGAAGTGATTGTCGTAACTCCGACTCCTCCAAAACCAATAATTAAAACAGTAGAAAAGAAAAGTAGTAGTATGTTAGATGTAAGATATGCCGAAAAGGATTTAAAAGAATTTGAAGTACTCATTCACGAAAAACTGAAGATAGCACGCGCTGACATGGATGAATTGAAAAAGTCTTTGTCTCATGAAGGTGACAACTCTACTGACGATACGGCTCCGACTTTCAAAATGATGGAAGATGGAAGTGAGACAATGAATCGCGAAGAGCTTTCTCAATTGGCATCACGTCAGGAAAAATTCATCGTTAACCTCGAGAACGCTCTGCTAAGAATCAAAAACAAAACATACGGAATTTGCCGTGTTACGGGCAAGTTGATTCCAAAGGAAAGACTTCGCCTTGTTCCTCATGCTACTTTGAGCATCGAAGCCAAAAACATGCAATAAGAATTTTCAGCTTTCCGATGAACATCTTTCATTGTTCATCGGATGCTGAATTTGAATTGGCTCTAATCATTCATCCCATTTGAAAAAAGCGCTCTTCACCATACTCGGTGTTCTGATTTTCGACCAATGGTTGAAGGTCTGGGTGAAGCTTCATTTCTTTTACGGCGAAAGCAAAACAATTATTCCCGGTTGGTTCGATCTGCAATTCGTAGAGAATCCGGGCATGGCTTTCGGTTGGATGATTCCCGGTGATGCCGGAAAATTGACTCTGAGCATTTTCCGATTGTTGGTCGTAACAGGTATTATTGTTTACCTAATAAGACTCATCCGAGAAAAAGCGCACTCAGGATATATTATATGTGTATCACTCATCGTGGCCGGAGCTTTTGGAAACATCGTGGATAGCGCTGTATATGGCGTAATGTTCGATCGCGGATCAACATTCGATTCAGAAATCAACGATTACACTATGTATTTCGGGAAGGCCGAAATGAATTACGAAGGTTATGCCAAGCCATTGATGGGAAATGTGGTTGACATGTTCCATTTTACTAAACGCATTTCGTATGGTGGTTCTACTCATGAGATATTTCCACCAATATTTAACGTTGCCGACGCAAGCATCACATTCGGCATTATCCTTATTCTGCTTTTTCAAAGAAAATTCTTTCACAAAAATGAGGAAGAGTCATCTACGTTGATTGTTGAAGAATACTCTTCTGAAACAGTGGCCTTCACTACGTCAGATGAGTATCCGAAATCATCACAGCACGACCTTGGTCGACGATCTCCGGATGTTGAAAAAGAAGAGGCCGATTAGCTGCTGTAATTTCCCGCAAAGCTGCAGGGAATAATTTCCATGTTTATTTTTCGAATGTGACTGACGGAGAATCAAGTTTGATTTCTTCATTGAAGAATATCCGCGTGGCTTGCTCGAATGAGCGCGTGTAATCCGAAACATAAAAATAATCCCTATCGGTTTTCTTTGATGATGCAAGGTTTTCTTTCACAAGAATATCCTTCAACTTTTTGGCTACAACTTCTGCAGAATCAAAAATCTTGACGCGTCCGTTATAAAATTCGTTGATCTCTTTTTTGATCAATGGATAATGTGTGCAAGCAAGTACCAGCGAATCTATGTCACTGAGAACAGGATCTTTGAGGTATTCATTCAGTACCGCATGTGAAATGGTATCGTTGAAAAATCCTTCCTCAATCATAGAAGCGAGCAGGGGAGTGGCGAGCGCAGAATATTTAAGTGATGGTTTCCGTCTTGAAATTTTTTCCTGATACACTCCACTTTTCACAGTTGCCTTCGTGGCTATTATTCCCACGTGTTTGAGATCATCATATGAAATCAATTCTTCAATCATTGGGTCGATCACATTGATCACAGGAACACTGCCTTTGTACTTCTCCCGCAACGACTCATACGCTACGGCTGATGCAGTATTGCAAGCAATCACTATGGCTTTACAGTTCTTGTTGTTAAGTAAAAAATCGGTAATCTGCAATGCGTAATGCACAATGAGATCCGCGGATTTTTCTCCATAAGGCATATGCGCCGTATCGCCAAAATAGATCAGGTTTTCCTCCGGTAGTATTTTCTTTATAGCTCCAGCTACCGTCAATCCACCAATCCCGGAATCGAAAATGCCTATAGGCTGTTCATTGCTCATCATCTACAAAGAAAAAGGATTGTAGGTAAAATTCAAAGATTCATTATTCAAGATTCAAAAACAATCCGTCAAACGCGCACTGAAAAAACTCCATTTCTCCAATTCTCCGTGATTAAATAAATTCAGGATTCAAACTGCGTTCAGCTAATTCAAAGATTCAAAAACCTTTCGTCAAACGCGCACTGAAATATCTCCATTTCTCCAATTCTCCGTGATTAAATAAATTCAGGATTCAAAATGCGTTCAGACAATTCAAAGATTCAAAATTCAAAAACCGTTCGTAGGCACTCCCTGAAAAATACAATTTCTCCAATTCTCCTTGATAAAAAAATACTTGTATTCATTGCTGACTTTGCCTGCTTGAGTTTTTATTCACCCAATCACCCAATCACCCAATCACCCAATCACCCAATCACCAATTCGCAAATTAAAAAGGCTGTCCATTACAGACAGCCTTTCACATGAACTAAATAGATTATTTCTTTTCCGGAGAAGGCGTTTCTTTCGGTGGTACTTCATTCGTGAAGTCTGGAATACCCAGCTTCGTGCAAACAAGTTTTGTTATGTCATCACCGCCAGTGTATAACAGTGATCCGGCACCTGAATCGAAAATATAAATGTATCCATTCGCCTTTGCAACTTCTTCAATTGCACCCTTTGCCTTTTTTAAAACAGGATCAACTTTTTTCATCTCCTCATTCGACACATCAGCACTTGCCTGCTCCTGGAAATCATAGATGCCCTGGCGCTTGGCTTCAATATCACGCACCTTTGTATCAAGAATCACTTTGGGAGCAGAGTCTTTCACTTTCTCGAAATCCTTGATCATGGCTTCATATTCCTTCTGCATGTTCTCAAGAGCAACTTCATATTGTTGTTTGTATTTATTGAGTTCTTCGTATGCTGTTTTGTATTCGGGCATATGCTCAACGAGTGATTGTCCATTGATGTGTCCGAGCTTCTGCGCATATGTGCCAATAGTGGTGAGGCAAATTGCTGCAATGAGGATAATTCCTTTTTTCATTTCTTGAATTAGTTGGTTTTTTCTAGTTGATTAATATTCATGCCAAACTTCCGGCCTGACTGTTATTTACCTTTTGAAGGTGATTTTTCTGTGCCTCTTGTTCCTGTATTTGGTTTGGTTCCATCCTTCGGTTGCTGTTTGTTGTCTGGCGACTTTTCTCCTTCCCCTTCTCCCTCTTCCTTTTCATCTTCTTCAAGTATTTCTCCCGGTTTCAAGCCCATTTTCTTCAATACTTTATCGCTAATATCATGCTTGGGATTTGTGTAAAGCATATTGCTATGATTGGCTTTGTCAAATACCACCATTAATGCACTTGATGATGCAATCTCCTGGATCGCTTCGTATATCTGATCCTGAATGGGTTTGATTAATTCCTCTCTTTTCTTAAACAAATCACCACCAACGCCGAATTTCGTCTTCTGCATTTCTTTGGCTTCTTGTCTCTTTTGATCAATATCCTGCTCGCGGCGCTTGCGCATCTCATCGGTCAAAAGTATTTTTTCAGCCAAAAGCGCATTTTCCAGTTTGGCAATGGTCTCATATTTTGTCTCAATGTCCTTCTGCCATTGAGCACTTAGTTTGTTCACTTCTACCTGCGCTGCCTGGTATTCCGGTATGTGACTCAAAACATACTTCGTATCAACATATCCGAATTTTTGTGCAATTCCTGTGATCGAGAATAACATTATAAAGAGAAATCCAAAGATTGTTTTTTTCATCGAGTGATAGTTGCTTTTATATTACTGATATGATTGTTTGACAAATGTACTCTTCACTATAGTTCTCCAAGGTTCATACCGATCGAAAAGTGGAATTGACTTTTTTGCATCTGTGTCAAATTTGGTATGTCATCCAGTCTCCATCCATAGTCGAATCCCAACAAACCGAACATTGGCAGAAATATGCGCAAACCAACTCCGGCTGATCGATAAACCTGGTAAGGATTGAATGAACGCAAATCCGCCCACGTATTGCCTGCTTCTGCAAATGCCATTGCAAAAATTGTCGCACTCGGATTCGTTGACAATGGGTATCTCAACTCCATGCTGTATTTCGCAATCGCCGGGGCTCCGGTATTCTGGTTGGGTGATGTGAGACTCAAATCATCATAGCCTCGTAGATTCACAATTTCGCGGCCATCCAGCAAGAATCCACTCAGGTATACGCCTCCCATATAGAATCGCTCAAATGGTGACTGACCCAGGGCTTTGTTATACGCTCCAAGAAAGCCCATTCCAACATTTGTGTGCAATACGAACTTGCGATCTTTATGCTTATTCAATGCAGTATACCAATGTGCTGTGATCTTGAATTTGAAATATTCAACGTAGCGGTAGCGCTCTTGTGGTGTAAGATTGTCAAAGTCTATTTCCTTGCCTCCAATTTTCTCCGCCAGATATTTATATGGTGGCGTCATTTTTCCCGTAAATGTTACCTGCGATCCATATGTGGGGTAGATTGGGTCCGATGTGGAACTTCTTGTAATTGTACCATTCAACGCTATGTTATTGGAATAACCATCACTGAATGAGCCAAAAAAGGAACGATAATTATTCAATTCGAAATGCTGAAATGAAATTCCTGTGTAAAGCAAGAAATAATCATCTGGCTTTTGCAAGCGCTTACCGAAGGAAATTGCTCCACCTTTTACTTTTAGTTCTTGAAGAAGAGGATTGTCGCCGCCAACCACATGTCCCTCACTTACCAACACAGGGTTAGTGTCGAGGTCGCGCTGCTTGAGTCGCTTGTTCTGACCATTCGTTTGTCGCGAGCTGGATGCAGAAAAACTCAATGAATTTGGTTTTTTTCCTCCAAGCCAAGGCTCCGTGAATGATAAGTTGTATGATTGGAAGAATGTTCCATTAGATGACGCACTCAAGGCAAGCCTTTGTCCATCACCGGTTGGCAGCGGACTCCACGCTTCTTTCTTGAAAAAACTACGCATGGAGAAATTTGTAAAACTCAATTGTAATGATCCTACAACGCGACCACCGCCCCAACCTCCTGACAACTGTATCTGGTCGTTTGGCTTTTCCTCCAGAACATATTCAATATCCACTAAACCTTCATCTGCTCTTGGATTGGTGCGGATATCAAACTTTTCCTGATTGAAATATCCAAGTGATGCAAGCTCTCGCTGCGTTCTGATAATGTCTGATCTACTGAATAGTTCTCCCGGTCTTGTTCTGATCTCACGATAAATTACATGGTCATTGGTTTTGGTATTTCCGGAAACCTTGATCGAGCCGATACGATACTGCTTGCCTTCGTTCATCCGAACTTCAATATCTATACTATCGGGCTCAACAAGTGTTTCGACCGGAAATGCGAAATAGGAGAGATAGCCGTCATCTGTGTACAATGAAGAAACATCCAAGCCTTGCGGATTAAAGTTCAGTTTCTTTTCAAGTAACTCTGAATTGTAAATATCACCTTCGCGAATGTTCATCACACTGTCAAGTCTGCTGCTGGCATACTTCGTATTGCCGACGAACGTTATGTTTCGGAAATAGAATCGCTTGTCTTCTTCAATTTTTAACTTGATGCCGATCCGCTCATTGTTGATCACGAAAACAGAGTCACTCATAATCTTCGCATTGCGGAATCCTGCTTTATTGTACTTCGCAATAATCTTCTGTTTGTCTTCTTCGTACTTCTCCTCAATGAATTTCGACGACTTGAAAATACGGCCCCACTTGCGCTCCTTTGTATCCTTCATAGCACGCTTCACCGCGCGATCACTCATCACCGGTTTCAGTTTCTTGCCTTCATAAAACAAGAACTTCTTTTTTTCAAGTGCAAAGCCATTACCCTCTAACTGGATGTACTCAATCTTCACTCGGTCTCCTCGATTCACTTCAAATGATAGTATCACTCCATTTTGCATCAAAACATCCGGCTTCTCACTAATACTCACCTTGGCGTTGAATCGTCCTTTCTCCTCATAATATTCTTTGATCACTGCAACGGTATTGTTCTTCATGTTCTCGTTGGCGATGGTCAATGTTTTCAAATCAAGCTTTTCTCGGATATTGTCTGCTTCTGATTTCTTGATGCCTTTGATTTCATACTTAGTCATTCGCGGTGATTCCTTCAACACAATCACAAGAAAGACTTCATTGCCACGGAATTCTGCAGCGTAAATTCCAACATCTGTGAAGAGTTTTTGCTTCCAGAGTTTTCTGATGGCGTCAGTGATTTTATCACCGGGAATCATGATCTCGTCGCCTTCCTGCAATCCACTGAAAAGTTTAATGGCTTGCACATCGGTGAATTCTGCTCCCATCACTGTTAGTCCTGCAATCCGATAAGAGAGAGGCGAACCATAGTCAACACTTTCCCCTATCACTGTTTGTGAAAACAAATGTGTTGTGGGTAAGGATGCGCACATCAATACGATGAATAGCAATGTGAAAATGCTCCTCAACTGCTTCGGATGGTTTTTTGTCTTCATAGCGTTTATCTGACTGCCTTTTCCTCCCCCGGAACTGATGATTGATTCTCGTCTTCTGTATTTCCCGTCAACTGCGCGGAAGTTTTACCAAAGCGGCGTTCGCGTCCTTGATAATCTGCTATTGCCGTGTAAAAATCTTCTTCCATGAAATCAGGCCAGAGGGTCTCTGTAAAATACAACTCTGAATAGGCGATCTGCCATAGCAAAAAGTTACTAATCCTCTTTTCTCCGCTTGTTCTGATCAACAATTCGGGATCGGGAATATTTGACGTGTTGAGATATTTCGATACCGTTTCTGACGTTATTTCTTTTGATGAAAGTCCTTTATCAATGATGCTTCGAACTGCTTCTGTGATTTCCCACCGAGAACTATAGTTCAATGCCAGGATAAGTTTCACTCTGCTGTGCTTCTCGGTTCGCGTCATTCCTTTTTGTAGTTCCAACCGGCAATCCAAAGGCAAATTATTCATGTCACCGATGGTGAGCAAACGTACCTCGTTCTTGTCGAGCTCATCAATTTCACTCATGATGGTATGTACAAGCAATGTCATCAGCGCCTCTACTTCTTCCTTGGGTCGACTCCAGTTTTCTGTGGAAAAAGCATACAGCGTGAGATACTCGACACCGCAAGCAGTAGCTGCTTTGAGAGTTGCACGTACCGCCTCTACACCATTGAGATGACCGAAAATACGCTCACGACCCTGGCTCTGAGCCCAGCGGCCGTTGCCGTCCATAATGATGGCGACATGTTTTGGAACTTTATGACGATCTATCGAATCTAATAAACTCATCCCTGATAAATGGCTCTTTTGGGGTTATTCAAAAGCGCCGGCAAAAGTACATTTTTCTAGGTGATACTGAAAGGGTTGATTTGTCATTTTGGCTTTAAATACGCACAATGACTTCGAATTTTATAACCTTCGAAAAAAGTGAAGCCCGTTACAATTAAGCGGTGGGCTTCGTTTCCTGTGACATGTTCCTGCTTTCACAGAGGAGTTCATGGGCATTACATGGGAAATGTTCCTCTGTTTATGAAAAATGTTTGTCAGATCTTGATTCGATTCAATGCATATGAAAGATTGAGTACCTTAGGAATAATCATACATCTGTGGGCATCGAAAAGAATGAAAAAGGAAAATGAATGTGACAGCGGTCACTACTCATGCTCCCAACATGACGTAGCTTTTTTGTCGATTCGAATATTCAAAGATCCCATCACAAAAAAGAAGTAATCCTTTCGGCCCGGGTCTCCGCGTTGAAGCCCGCTATTATTGGATCTTGAAGTACCGGGACGTTCTTTTTGAATGCTGCGATCGGACATAGTTGCGGCCAGCGAACCACTGGAATCTTCCAGCAATCCGGGATCAACGTATTTCCCGGAAATATCATCGAAATGATCTGTCCATGTTTTACGAACACCCCACTCCAAACTGAAACCAAACAAGGCGAAGAGATTGGTCTTGAATCCCACGCCGAATGGAACGGACAGCAAGTTGGTCTTGTATTTATCTCCGCCATACTGCGTGCCCTGACCTTCTGTTCCCAGCGGTTGAAGTTCATACCATGTGCCACGGTATTGCGCCATTGGCTTCATATTGAAATAGCCAAGTCCGGCAAACAAATATGGACTTGCCGGAAATTGTCGATTGCCTAATTGATAATTGAAAAAATTCAATTCGAATTGAATGCTTCCTTCAATGACCTGATTGCGAAAGGAGAGATTGCGGTTTCTGATCCATGGATCGTCACTGTCTGAATCATAAGCCTCTACAACATGATATAGAAGACTGGATTTCATGGTCCACCTGCGGTTGAAATTGTTGCGAAAGGAAATTCCTCCTCCCGGTTTTAACCTCGTTCCGAAATGTTTGTATGGATTGATTTCACCAATATAATAACTGCTTCCGAATAGAATACCGAAGTCCTTGCTCTTCTCATATTTATTCTTTTGTGAAAAAGAGAGCAAAGGAAATAGTAACAATAACAATATGATTAGCCAGTTAAGTCTCAACAGGGTGGTGTACGTTTTTTATCTAAAATTATTGCCTTTCTACGGTGAAAATGTGTGCATGGTTTCCATACTGTTGAAATCGGTTCCCATGATTTACATCTGCTTTTTGGTGCGTGCATCCAATCCCCAACCCATTTTCTGACGAATCGTGTTGAAGAAACTTTGCCCTTCAAAAGACACGAGATTGATCTCAAAAGGTGCACGCGTCAGTTCGATGATTGTCTCATTATTCACTGAAAACGACCTGCTGTCCAGGGTAAGTAAAAAATCCGGCTCGCGTCCTTCTGCACGCAGTGATATTTTGCTGGTGTTGGAAAGTACAAATGGCCGCACGTTAAGATTATGCGGCGCGATAGGAGTGAGGATGAGGTTATTGCTCCCGGGCATCACTATGGGGCCACCGCAACTTAATGAGTATGCCGTTGATCCTGTTGGCGTGGCGACAATCAAACCATCGGCCCAATAGGTACTCATGAATAGATCATTTACGTAAGCATGCACAGTAATCATGCTGTTGCGTGCTTTATTCAATAAGGTTACCTCGTTGAGGGCATAAGGAAAATTACCAAAATTTTGTTGATCACTTCGCACAGCAATGAGCGCTCTGCGGTCTAATTGAAATTCGCCATTGCAAAGTGCTTCCAATGCTGACTCAACATTTTCAAGGGCTATATTTGAAAGGAAGCCAAGACGACCGGTATTAACACCGACGATGGGAATCTTCGAATCACGTATGATCTGCGTTGTGTCCAGCAAAGTACCATCACCACCTATACTGATCAGAAAATTTGTTCCTATAAGGTCTTTGTGATTTTTGAAAATTGTCGTCGTGGTCGGTAGGTTCACCTTCGATGACAAAAATGGATGGAATTTATCATAGACACTGATGGGAATACCCCTGCGCACCAATCCATCCGTGAGCTTTTGCACTCCTGTTATGTGCTCCTCTTCAAATCGTTTTCCAAACAGCGCTACTTTCAATCATTCAGAATTTAGATGCAAAGAAAGGAAGAAGGTTTTGGTTACGAGAAATTATTTGTGATTTGTAATTTGCGATTTCAGCGCGAAAGCATTTCTTGACTTGGAGATTTAGAGATTTGATGATTGACTCGAACTTGTTGCCTTCGCATCGTCAGTAGTAATTTTCAATTTGCAACTTTCAATGCCACCTGCTATCCGCGCCCCCTGCAATCCCATAATCCTGAATCCTTTCCCCTAGATATTCAAAAACCTCATCAACTCTTCATACCTTTTCTTCAGGTCTTCGGTGTACTCCGGTTCTTGATAGGTGGCTTTGACATTGTATCCGAATCTCTCAAAACTCTGAACGATCGGATTCATGTCGGGTTGATTCAATTTTAAGTTGACTTCTATTTTGCCATCTTCGCCGGGACTGACAGACGTACTCAGAATTTTTGCGTTGTTCTCTTCGATGATCCGGGCAATTTGCTGCAGACTGTAATCGTTTTCCCACATCTCCAATACCAATATTCCACCACGCTGATGTGCACCTTGCATCTGAGAAAGTTTTTCTACAAGATCTTCTAATGTGATGGAGCCGATGTAATTGTTTTCGCTGTCGGCAACCGGTATCACGCTGATGTGAAACTGACTCGCTACTTTCAATACATCCAAAATGTGATCATCAAGAGCAACACTCACTTTGATCAGTTGTAATTGTGGATCAGTGCTGTCATGCAATATAGATTCAACGCCAAGAAGCGTAGTTTCCGAAATGAGTCCGAGAAATTTGTTGTTCTCCGTGACGGGCAGATGTCCCACACGGTACTGATCCATCAGATTCAATGCATTGATAGGATCGTCCTGTGCATTGAGTACCGGTAGGTCAGCTTTGAGGAGTTGTCTGGATGTAATCACTATAGGGTATTTTTTATTTTGTTCTTTACACTTTTACAATTGAATCTTCGCTTTACCCTTCTCTCTGTTCATTGTTCAAGTTATTTGTTGCCTGTAAAAAATCGCGCCAAATCTCGTTTTCATCATGATGAGCTTCCAAATCTCAACCTGTGTTAATGATTTTCTCTTCTTAAACAGTTTATCGGTGGTAAATGTTGCATTCTTGTCAGGCAAGTCTGCTATTACATATACGTGAATTATGCACAAGCGGATTGTTCAGAATCATCATTTTCTGATTTGTCTTCTTTTCTTTACTGCCAAATTGGAAAACATGCAAACGAAACTCAGCGTGAACATTAATAAAATAGCCACTTTGCGAAATGCTCGTGGTGGAAATGTTCCGGATGTCATCAAAGCTGCTGTCGACATTGAAAAATTTGGCGCCGATGGAATTACGATTCATCCGCGACCTGATCAACGTCATATTCGTTTCGATGATGTGTATGCATTGAAGAAAGTGGTGAAGGGTGAATTCAATATCGAAGGTTATCCGAGTGAAGATTTCATCAATATGGTTCTTGAAGTAAAACCTCATCAGGTAACACTGGTGCCTGATGGTCCCGATGTCATCACTTCCAATGCAGGTTGGGATACGATTGAACATGGACAAGTGCTTCGTGCGCTCGTTGACAGGTTTGAAAAGAAGGGAATTCGCACGAGTATATTTCTTGATCCTGTTGTTGAAATGGTTATTGCAGCGAAAGAAACCGGTGCGAATCGCATTGAACTTTACACTGAATCTTACGCTTCCAATTTTGCATCGGATCGGAATACTGCGATTGCCCCTTTTGTCAGTGCAGCAAAAAAGGCAAATGCGTTGGGCATCGGAATCAACGCGGGACACGATTTGTCAATGGAAAATCTCGCGTTCTTCTCACAACAAATTCCGGGATTATTGGAAGTATCCATAGGGCACGCACTCATCAGCGACGCACTTTATTTTGGATTGGAGAACACGGTCAATCTTTACCAGCGAGCATTGCGAACAACATGAAGTTATTTTTCAGAGCTGAAGGTGAAGGCCGACCACTGCTAGTGTTGCACGGCATGTTTGGCAGTGCGGATAATTGGCAAACACATGCGAAGACACTTTCGCAATATTTTAAAGTTTACCTCATCGATCAACGCAATCATGGTCACTCACCGCACAGCGATGATTTCAGCTATGATCTCATGGCAGAAGATCTTTACGAGTTGGTTGCTGAAGAAGGACTGCGCGATTTGCTCATCATCGGACATTCAATGGGCGGAAAGACGGCTTTGCGATTTGCTCAGCAATATGGTTTTCTTATCGATAGAATGATTATTGCTGACATGGGTATCAAAGCGTATCCGCCACATCACGATGCTGTTTTCGCAGGATTGTTTGCAGTGGACGTCGAGAATTGCGAGAGTCGAAAAGATGCGGAGTTGCGACTTTCAAAACATCTCTCGGATGAATCTACCAAACAGTTTTTACTCAAAAATCTTTATTGGAAGGAACAAGGAAAACTTGCATGGCGCTTCAACCTCGACGCGATTTTTCGCCAGCGCACGGAAATGATGAAAGCATTGCCTGATGAGCGAATAGACAATGAAGTTCTGTTACTCCGCGGAGGAAAAAGCAAATACGTGTTGGATGATGATATGCAGGCAATTGAGGCAATGATTCCACGTGTTGAATTTGACACCATTGAAAATGCCGGTCATTGGTTGCATGCTGAAGCGCCTGTTGTGTTTATTGAAAGGTGTATGCGGTATTTCGGTGAGTGATTGAAAGAAATGATCCCAAATCGTGCAATAGTAAATTCTATTTCATTTTTATGCGATGAAGGTGAATTTTCTATTGCTCAGATTTGAAAATCCCTCGCGCATTGTTCTAAAATAGTTCCACTGCGAAATGCGGGAGTAAGTTCGATTTGCGAAGATTTAGAATTCAAACAGCTTATTGGCAGAGATTTGAGAATCGCGAACACATTGTCCCAAAATGAATCTCATGAATAATGTGCAATAACCTAGTATCAAACGATGTCATCTTGGCGAAAAATTCCTTATGTTGCTGAAAATGAGCGATGCGACAAAATCCTGCGACAAAATTTTTGTCGCAGGATTTTGTCGCAGCATCATTTTTTGCTGAGCTGCGACAAATTTTGAAATTTTGAATTTTGTCG
>JAYTOA010000050.1:0-11845 GCA_043748015.1 Flavobacteriales bacterium | reverse complement strand
TGGAACGGCCCCTCGAATTTCGTATCGAATGACGAGGACCTGACAGACTTGATAATCGACGGAAACTATGCCGCTGTTATTACAGATGCGCATGGTTGTACCTCCAGCGTTTCAAATATGATCACTCCTATCGAAGAAAATATTTATGATTGGAGTGTACAAGTGATGCCGAATCCATTCACAGAATCATTCAACTTGAAACTTGATGGATTCCACGGTGAAAAACTGGACTACAAAATTTACGATGCCGGCGGAAGATTGGTGTTGGATGGATTTGCTGGTTCGATTGAATCGAGAAACATATTCATCGACATGAAATCTTATCCAGCCGGTTTGTACCAACTGAAATTGATTTCACAAAATCACGTGAAAACCATTGGCTTGATTAGACAATAAAAGCACCTACAATTTATGCTTTTGGTGATCCTCCAAAATTACCTCCAAGTTGACATTGGTATTCCTTTTTCAATCGTCATCAATTTGCGATTACTCAACGAGAATGAATGTAAAAGGCGATGCTTCGCGTGACACAAGGGAGATTCCTCACTTCGTTTCGGAATGACAGGCACATGTTCACGTGGGGGTGACGGTGTGGCTCCTTCGGAGCCCCACCGTCACCGATATTCACGACTCGTGTTGTCATCCCGAAACGAAGTCAGCGATCTGCTTAGAGGTAATTCTGGAGAATCATTATTTTACTTACTCAAATACAAGTTGCGCTCTGAATAGATCTGTCTGAAAAACGGATCACGTAAATCTTTGATGAATCTTATTGCCTCACCGGTGCTTTTCATTTCCGGTCCAAGTTCTTTTTGCACTTCAGGAAATTTCTCATAGCTGAACACTGGAATCTTAATTGCATATCCATTCCGCTTTGGAGAAAAATTAAAGTCTTTCAATTTCTTTTCGCCTAACATCACCTTTGTTGCATAATTCACGTACGGCTCGTCGTATGCTTTAGCTATAAAAGGCACAGTGCGACTTGCTCGCGGATTTGCCTCAATGATAAACACTTCATCATTCTTGATCGCAAATTGAATATTGATCAAACCAACTGTCTTCAGTGCTTTGGCGATTGTCCTCGTGTATTCATCGATTTGAGTCAAAACGAAATCGCCAAGATTATAGGGCGGTAAAACAGCATATGAATCTCCACTGTGAATTCCTGCCGGTTCGATGTGTTGCATAATGCCGATGATGTAAACATCTTCACCATCACAGATTGCGTCGGCCTCGGCTTCAATTGCCCCTTCAAGAAAATGATCAAGCAGGATTTTATTGTTGGGCATGTCTTTCAATATCTCAACCACATGCTGTTCGAGATCTTTTTCATTGATGACGATCTTCATCTTTTGCCCACCGAGAACATAGCTCGGCCTGACCAATAGCGGAAATCCAAGACTGCGAGATAACTCCACTGCCTGCTCCGCATTTTCAACTACACCAAACTTCGGATACGGAATATTGTTCTCTTTAAGTAAATTGGAAAAACTTCCACGATCTTCTGCTAGATCAAGTGAGAGATAATCTGTTCCAATGATCTTGATACCATACTTGTGCAACTTCGCTGCAAGTTTCAAAGCTGTTTGTCCGCCGAGTTGAACGATCACTCCAACAGGATTTTCATGACGAATGATGTCATAAATATGCTCCCAGAAAACAGGCTCGAAATAAAGTTTATCTGCAGTATCGAAATCCGTTGACACTGTCTCCGGATTGCAGTTGATCATGATGGTTTCATAGCCACATTCTTTCGCGGCAAGCACTCCATGAACACACGAATAATCGAATTCAATTCCTTGTCCAATTCTATTCGGTCCGCTTCCAAGAACGATGACTTTCTTTTTGTCACTCACAACACTCTCATTCTCTTCGTCAAATGTGCTGTAGTAATAAGGAGTCTTGGCTTCAAACTCAGCGGCACATGTATCCACCAATTTATAAACGCGACGAATATCCATGTCATTGCGCTTTTTATACACTTCACTCTCGAGACATCGCAGCAAGTGAGCAACCTGTCGATCTGCATAACCCTTTTGTTTCGCTTCAAACATCACATCGCGAGGAATCGAATTGATGTCAAATTTTTCAATCCGTTTTTCGGTCTGAATCATATCTTCAATCTGACGCAGAAACCAATCATCTATGCGTGTCTTCTCCTGAATTGTCTTTAACGGAATCCCAAGCTTCATGGCGTCATAAACATGAAACAATCTGTTCCAGCTTGGTCGTTCAATGGATGCGAGCAATTGTGCCTGATCGCGCAACTCTCTGCCATCCGCCCCCAATCCATTGCGCTTTATCTCCAGTGATTGACAAGCCTTTTGCAGCGCTTCCTGAAAACTTCTTCCTATGCCCATCACTTCACCAACACTCTTCATTTGAAGACCGAGTTCGCGATTGCTTCCGGGAAATTTGTCGAAATTCCATCGTGGAATTTTTACTATCACATAATCCAGCGTTGGTTCAAAAAATGCCGACGTTGATTTTGTAATTTGATTTTTCAATTCATCGAGATGATATCCTATGGCAAGCTTTGATGCAATTTTTGCAATCGGATAACCCGTTGCTTTACTCGCCAATGCCGACGATCGCGAAACACGTGGGTTGATTTCGATGGCTATGATATCCTCCTTCTCATCAGGACTCACTGCAAACTGGACATTGCATCCACCGGCAAAATTTCCTATGGCTCGCATCATCATGATGGCCATATCACGCATTCGCTGATAAGTTGTGTCGGAAAGCGTCATCGCCGGAGCAACTGTTATACTATCGCCGGTATGAATTCCTATCGGATCAAAATTCTCTATGGAACAGATGATTACCACATTGTCATTCGAATCTCTGAGTAGTTCTAATTCAAACTCTTTCCAACCCATCAACGCTTTGTCGATCATCACTTCATGTATAGGCGATAAGTGAAGTGCACGGTCAAGCAAATGATCAAAATCCTCATGATGATGTACGAGCGCTGCCCCACTTCCCCCAAGTGTGTACGATGGTCGGATACAAATTGGAAAGCCAAACTCCTGCGCTATTTCTTTTCCTTCCAAAAAACTCTTTGCAGTGCGCTGAGGTGCCATCGGAACACCAATCTTTCCCATCAACTTTCTGAACGCTTCTCGATTCTCTGTGATCTCAATCGCTCCGGTATCTACGCCAATCATGCGCACACCATGCTCTTCCCAGATACCCATCTCTTCACATTGTATAGCGAGATTCAAGGCCGTCTGTCCACCCATGGTTGGCAATACTGCATCAATTTTCTGCTCTGTAAGAATCTTTAGAATGCTATCAACCTCCAATGGCAATAGATAAACATTGTCAGCCACTACCTTGTCAGTCATGATAGTTGCGGGGTTGCTATTGATCAGTGTCACCTCGATGCCTTCCTCACGCAATGAGCGTGCGGCCTGAGATCCTGCGTAATCAAATTCACATGCTTGACCGATGACGATGGGTCCTGAACCAATGAGGAGGACCGACTTAATTGAGTTGTCTTTGGGCATTTTTTTTTTATCTGACCGGAACTTTCGCTTTCGCTTAGCCTGTCAGTTAAATCAAAATGAGTCTTATAGGGTTATTAACCGGCGGCGAAGATACTTGCCCGATTTTGTCAATGGCTATCTAAATTTGAACACCATGTGGATAAACAAGGAATCGGCGTTGGTTTGCGCGTCTCAACAAGTTTATTTGCTTCGAAGTATATGAAGATTTTACTCATAGACAACTACGACTCCTTCACTTATAACTTGTTTCACTGCATTGAACAAGTGAGCGAGCATGAGGTTACTGTGGTGCGAAATGATTCAATAAGCGTAAAAGAAGCAGATCAATTCGAAAAAATCATCATATCACCCGGGCCGGGCTTGCCAATGAATGCCGGAATCACGATGGAGGTAATACGCACTTATGCTTCGTCAAAAAGCATTTTAGGTGTCTGCCTTGGACATCAAGCTATTGCTGAAGCATTCGGCGGAAAACTGCGCAACCTGAACACTGTGCAACACGGTGTAGCATCATCTGTGAAATGTGATTCTAAAGATCAACTATTCAAAGGGATTCCCGCCACTATTGAAGTGGGCCGGTATCACTCATGGGTCGTAGATGAAAATTCAGTTCCTAATGAATTGATAGTGACTGCAACTGATAATGACGGTGTGATAATGGCCTTGCGACATAGACAATTTGACGTGTGCGGGGTGCAGTTTCATCCCGAAAGTATCATGACAAATTATGGATTACAGATGATTGACAATTGGTTGAATGATAGGATTCCATCACGTAAATGAAATCCTATTTTACATATCAGGAACTCACCATTGAATACATCACCTATGGCGCAGGAAGTGATGTGATTTTCAGTTTTCACGGATTTGGAAGAAAAGCGGAGGACTTTGAAATTTTCGAATCACAACTTCTATCGCATCAAAAAATTATTTCCATCAACCTTTTCGCTCACGAAGAAAGTATTTTTCCTACAGCAAGAATTGGCAAGGAACCACTTGAACAAGCTGAATGGAAAGAATTTTTTGAAGCATTTCTCCATCAATTGGACATTCAACGATTTCATCTTTTAGGCTATAGCATGGGCGGCAGGGTGTCAATGATGATTATGGAATTGATGCCACAACGTGTGAAGTCCGTCTTACTACTCGCAACTGATGGCTTAAAAATAAATTTGCTATACAGATTTGCGAGTGAAACAAAAACCGGACGAAGACTTTATCTCTCAATCATAGAAAATCCTGCCGGTCTTTTCCGTACTGCAAAATGGCTGAACAAATTCGGATTGATCAACGATAAACTTCATCGTTTTGTGCAGGTGCATCTCGATACACTCGAGAAAAGATGGCAGGTTCATGACGCGTGGCTTATCTATGCGAAAATGTTTCCAGATCTCAATAAACTCGGCGACATCATTAGAAGCAGCGACATAAAATTCAATATGATTTTTGGGAAACATGACTCTGTCATCACGCCGAGGCTAGGTTATAAATTTTCAAAGATCATCGGTAGCGACGAACACTTGCACCTGGTTGAATCCGGTCATCGCTTGCTGAATCAGGCAACCATTCAATTTATCATTGCGAAGAAACTATGGCCAGAGTGAATGTCTGTCAAAAGCTGACAAATCCAACTTTGCAGCAGAAGTTATAGGATCATCATGAAAAATGTTTTGATCTCGATGATTGTTCATGAGCATTCTTACCTGCCCAGATTTACCGCTATATAATTTCTCCACTTCTCAATCACTTCACTCATGTCTTGCGGCAATTCTTTTTCGAAATAAATCCATTCGCCGGTAACGGGATGATTGAAGCCAAGCGAGCGAGCATGCAAGGCCTGGCGAGGAAGTATCGTCAAACAATTCTGAACGAATTGCTTGTATTTAGCGAACGTTGTTCCCTTTAAAATTTTATCGCCACCATATTCATAATCGCCGAACAGCGTATGACCGATGTGCTTCATGTGAACGCGTATCTGATGCGTGCGACCTGTTTCCAGTTTACATTCCACCAATGTGAGATATCCAAATCTCTCCAACACCTTATAGTGCGTCACCGCATGCTTTCCACTCGAGCCATCAGGAAAAACCGTGAATACTTTTCTGTCCTTGATGCTTCTTCCGGTATTGCCTGTCACCGTGCCTTCATCTTCTTTTACATCACCCCAAACCAATGCAACGTATCGACGCTCTATCACGCGATCATAAAACTGCTTGGAAAGATTTACAAGCGATCGATCGGTTTTTGCTATCACCATCACACCCGTTGTGTTTTTATCTAGTCTATGCACCAGTCCTGGATGAGCATCCGATCGCACCGGTAAATTCTGAAAATGAAAGATCAATGCATTAACCAAAGTGCCCGTATAGTGGCCGTGACCAGGATGCACTACCATGTTGGAAGGCTTATTCAAAATGATCAACTCTTCATCTTCAAACATGATTTCTAGTGGAATATCCTCAGCAATGAGTTCGAGTTCGCGCAGTGGAAATGGCAACTCAATAGTGATAACATCCAACGGCTTTATCTTATAGCTACTCTTCACCGGCACGCCACCCACTTTTACGAAACCGCTGTCACATGCGTCTTGAATGCGTGTGCGAGAAGTCTTTTCAAGTCTGTCAAAAAGAAATTTATCCACACGAAGCATGCCCTGCCCCTTATCCACCTCTACTCTATGGTGTTCGAATAAATCATCATCAGATTCTGACGCGCTTATTTCAATCTGATCCTCTTCCAACTCACCTTCCGGAGCGGACATACGCTTTTTTTGCATGGCGCAAAGGTAACCCTGTATGTGCGAAGGAAGAAAAGAAGATGAGATGCGTGTTCAATTCACTATAAAATGCCTCACAGCATTGCGCTGATCTCTTGTCGAAACCATCTGAAGCATATACGAAGCACGATCCAATTGAGAAATATCGAGCGTGATCTTGCCGGTGTTGATCACCAACTCTTCACGCACTATGCGACCGGCAACGTCAAGTATCCGACAGCGATATTTTTCATTGTCCGCTTGCATACTGAAGGAAATCTCGTTGCTCGCGGGATTCGGAAACAAATCACTCATGAATGATTTCTCTTCATCAACACTTACCCAATCAGGTATACCCGACTGAAAAACGGGCCTGATCATAACAGAACCTTGAATGTTTGATGCATTCCAGGTGGTCATCCCTTGCAGTTGATAAAATAGCTTAGTCGTATTGGACGACGTGTTTTTGTCGAGTCCCATGTTCAACGAAACATCATTTTGTTGAATATATCCCACGTAAAAATTTCCCTGACTGATCGCGACAGGTGTCAAAAATGGATAATAGACAAACGCATTCGGACCCTGCTCAAAGTAGTGCGGTAACGAAAAATTAAAATTATCAAACTCTGAAGTGAGCAAACTGCCTGGCGTTCCCCCTTGATCATTCCAAACCTGAAGAATGAATGATTGATCGCTGGCGAGATACTGCACCGGCAAGAAATACATGTAGACGCCGGTGAGACTATCGGCCATTTCAGAATTGAATTTCATAGCAACCTTACCTCCGGCATTCTGCAATCCATAAGCACGTTCAGCTGTGCCATCATCGTAAGAATAATAGTTGGTAAATTTTTGCTCGAAGCACGCTGTGTCATTCTGAAGATGGGCATCGGTTTGATTGAAATAAACGCACACTTCGAATGTCGCAGAATCGAGATCACCCGGTGCGTTGTACTCATAATTTTGTAAAGACACCGTGCGAACGATTTCAGAGAATCCGTTATCGATACCATTTACATCCGGATTGCCTTCTATCTGCTGAACGTCATTGTAGCGCACTCTCCAGCGGGTTGGAATATTCTCAGTCGAATCCAGATTGCGTTGATAATAGGTAAGACTATCTCCCATATAAAGCGATGGATTTTGTAAATAATGCGTCCAAGGCATTGCCGTATAACCGAAATTCAACAATGTATTATTGGGATACTGCATAGCTACTTCATCGAATGGAAATTCCGTAGGATGAACATCTGATTCAACAATCACATAATCGAGGTGCCAGTGATCGACTGCACCATGCATTGTGCAATAATTTTTAAAGCGAAAACGAAATCCATCTTGTAGATAAATTTCATCATTTACGTGGACGAATACCTGTTGAAAAGTATCGATGGCAAGTCCGCCTTGCACCGACCATACCCTCGTCCATTCTCCTTGTTGCAACGGAGTATAAAACTCCAATACCAAAGTATCGCCTTGAGTACCCAAAACTCCGCTGGCATCCGGCTGATTGCCGCGGCCCCCACATTCAAAACTGAAATAGATATGCACACTGTCGTCTGTTGTATAACCGGCGAGATTGATTGGCATCGATGTCAATGAGTCCGCGAGACCCCAATCGAGATGTACGTCATTGATATTTGGGAAATAAAGTGTATCGACGTAAGGTGTTCCATCACTCGCAAGACCATCAAGTGTTGCCACTCCAATTGTTGGAGGTGAAATTGGAAAAGTTCCGTTAATGAATACCGTAGTATCTGACCAACGTTGCCAATCCGTTGGAATGGATGGGTCATTGGTCGGTAAAGAATATCGCGAAAAATCGTCGAAAAAGGGAAGCGAAAATGTTCCGCCACCTCGTGCGTGCTCGCGAGAGGTGAATTCGCTTTCCTTCTTCATTTGCGCTGCCTGCTTTGGATTGAAATGCAAAGGCAAATCAAGTTCTTGTGCAGACGCCCAATACGATGAAAAAATCAATACTAGAATGACTGTAAATATTCTCGCTCTCATTGCATTTTTTTTACCTTGGATCATTGCCTGAATCTGTCTCACAAGGTGTATTGTATAGCCAAATGTCGATGGTTCTTCCGGCAAAGGTCCCAATTTCAGGATCATGTATTGGATTCTGTCTGCAAACGCGATAAGTGACAGAATCTTGTGCAGTCGGCGATATTATTCCAGGTTCGAATAAACAATTGCAGGCAAGATTCATTGAATCAAGCATTGATTGCGCCTCTTCACAAGTGAGACCGACAAGATCCGGCACGATTACTTTAGAGTCTGCAACACGACCAATGACAAGGGTTACCTTACTTCCACTTGCAACAAGTGATTCCGGTTTGATTGTTCTTCCCTGCTGCGTAACGCGGATAATGCTTCCCGGAAAAATGTTATTGGCCTCATAAAGCGTATCAAATTCAATTCCCTTATTCTTCAATTTTATCATTGCGACCGCAGCATAATCTCCGGCCTTTATGCCCAATTTCTCCATTGGAGGTGAGTATCTGTAAATGGTGAGAAATACTTGACGTCCTTCCTTGACTTGGCTTTCTGCTGAAGGACTTTGATCCACGACTGTTCCTGGTTTTGCTTTGCGATCGTACAGGCTATCAATGACAAGAAAATGCAATTCGCGATCTTCCAGAGACGTGACGGCCTCCTCGAGAAGCATGCCTTTCATATCCGGCACGGACACAAACTTTCCATGATCAGTATACCACCGTAGATAAAACCACGAAACTGCTATCACGCCAATATACAGCAACGTAATTCGTAGCGCGGCCTTGCGAAATTCGGGAGTTCGTATGTATAACTGTTTGGACACTTTATTTCAACGCGGGTCAAACTTAACACCACATTGAGGTCATGAATTGTATTGGGAAGAAAAATTTCAACGAAAAAAATAGGAGAATACGCATTTCGGGAAGAAAACAATGAAAGATTGACGACGGAAGCGCATCGAGAAAAGTGCTCTACAACATTCAGAGCGCGAATAAATTGAAAACAACCCCTATTCAAAAATACTTTGAAGCGACTTCTTCAGGAGATAGATATCCAACGGCTTTTCCAACACCTTTTGAACGAGGTCGTATGACTCTGCTCTGCGAATATCATTTCTATCGATACTGCTCGACAACATATAAACATTGAAGTGCTTTTTCATGTCATCATCGAACTCTGTCAATCTATCGAGACATTCAAAACCATTCATATTGGGCATCATAATATCCAGAAGCACAACATTGCTAACGTCTTGAAATCTGGTTGGATTCTTTTCTATCTCAGCAAGAAAAGACAAAGCACTGTTGTAACTGAATACATGTTCGGAAATCTGAGACAACTGCAAAAGTTTAGTGTTGACAGCGATGTCTATATCGTTATCGTCGATCAGGTGAAACACTATGTCATCCAATTTGCTCATGCCCTATTTGGAATCTCAAATGTAAAACGTGTTCCCTTTCCCAAATCACTACTAACAGAAATATTACCGCCCAATTTTCTCACCGCCTGTTTGGCTATATAAAGACCTACACCTGTGCCTATATTTTTATCGGCGTTGGCGTAAAACATTTCAAAAATACCGGGTAAGGTATTGGGCGAAATTCCAATTCCATTGTCGGAAACTTTAATCAATGCTTTGTCTTTATTCTGCACTACTTGTAAATCGATAAAACTGATGTCCTTCTTCTGATCGCTGAATTTAATGGCGTTTGAAATTAGGTTATTGAGTATCATCCTCAAGCGATGTTCATCCGATTTGAAAATGCCGATCTGCGAAATATCTTTTCTGAAAGTCACCTTCTCACTTCCTTCATAATGTTTGTACTTCTCAAAAACTTCATCCGCGAGTTGATCGAAATTCAATTCTTCGGTGAGCTCATCGCTTTTATTGTTCTGATAATAGTTGATGATATTACTTACAAAATCATTCAACTTGTTGGTACTTCTTTCGATCATATCGAGATAGCTCGTCGCCTTTGCATCAATGGCCTCCATTCTTGCGACATTGATAACCCCTTTGATCGTAACCAAAGGAGCTCGCATATCATGTGATGCGCTGTAAACAAATTTTTCCAGCTCAGCATTCGCGCGCTCAAGCTCCAGATTCTTATTGATGATCTCCTTGTCGCGTTTATATTTTTCAATGGCGTTATCTACACAAATTCGCAAGTCGTTGGCATCCCATGGTTTGCTTACATAGCGATACACCTGCCCTTTATTGATGGCGTCAATTACGGCTTCTATATCTGCGTATCCGGTGAGTAGAATTCTAACCGGTTCAGGAAAATCGTGAAGGATGGTTTCAAAAAATTCGACACCACTTACTTCGGGCATCTTCTGATCTGAGAAAATAATCTGGATGGGGTGACTATTGAGAATACTCACCGCATCCTGAGCATTCAGGGCAGTGTGCACATCAAAATCTCTTCTGAAAAGTGCTTTAAATGACAAGAGGTTTTGCTCCTCATCATCAAGGTACAATATTCCTATGTGGTCACTCATACTAGTTCGTTATACACAACCGCTATGCGGCTGAAAGGCTTTCACCCTTTCGGGTTCTAGGCAAATGTATAATAAACTCGCTACCTTCTCCGGGTGTTGATAAGACTTCTATCGTTCCTTGATGTTCCTCAATTATTCCGAGGGCGATAGAAAGCCCGAGACCGGTTCCTTCTCCAACTGCCTTGGTGGTGAAAAAAGGAACGAATAATTTCTCTTTGACTTCTTCGCTGATACCACAGCCATTGTCTTTTACCGAAATACAGACTTCATTTTCGTCGAAGTAGGATCGAACGGTAACATTTCTACTGATGGCATTTCTACCGGGAAGCTTCGTTGCCTGTGTGGCATTGCTGATGAGATTCGCGATTACCTGATTGAGCTTACCCGGGAAGCACTCGATAGGCGGCATTGCGTCATCGAATTCGCGCGTAACAGTAACCTCCCCTTTTGTAACGCTCTTCATCACGACAATCGTAGATTGCAGACATTCATTGATATTGGAAGAAACAAGAACATCTTTATCGGCTCTTGCGAAAATTCTCAATCCTCGTACGATTTCAGCAGTGCGCCTTGAACCCTCTTCAATACCGTTGAGCAGGAGATGAATTTCTTTTTGAACATAGTCGATACCGACAGATTCATACTTCGTTTTCAATTCTCGAATCTGTTCTGAAGTTGCATCTTCGGGAAGATTTTGGTAATCGTTCAGGAGACTTACAACATCTTCGATATCGCGATGAAGCGGACCCACATTCGAAGTAACGAAATTGATTGGATTATTTAGTTCGTGAGCAATACCGGCTGTCATCTGACCAAGCCCGGCAAGCTTTTCGGATTCTACCAGTTGCTTTTGCGCGATGCGCAAGTGATCATACTGCGACTGGATGTGGTCTTTGGCATCTTCTAATTCGAGTGTGCGCTCATGCACTTTGACTTCCAGCACCTCATTCTGACTTTCAATGGCTGCTATACGAAGCGCATCCGACTCTTCTTTTTCGAGTTTGAGTTGGTTGATTTTGTCGGCGAGACCAAAGGAAAGCAAAACACCTTCAACAGCAGAGCCGATGGTCATGAC
>JAYTOA010000049.1:0-26116 GCA_043748015.1 Flavobacteriales bacterium | reverse complement strand
CTGGTGGTGATTACCGGATTGAGTGGCAGTGGAAAGTCATCACTCGCTTTTGATACTATATACGCGGAAGGTCAACGACGATATATCGAAACGTTTGGTGCGTATGCGCGCCAGTTTATAGGTGAAATGGAAAGACCGGATGTCGATAAGATTAACGGCCTTTCGCCGGTGATTTCCATTGAACAAAAAACAGTGAGCCGCAATCCGAGATCAACAGTAGGTACTATCACTGAAATCTATGACTTCCTTCGATTGCTGTACGCTCGCGCTGCGGATGCATACTCTTACGTAACGGAGGAGAAAATGGTCCGATATAACGACGATCAGATTGTGAGACTTATACTCGAAGAATATGTTGGTGAAAAAGTGATCGTGCTCGCTCCGATGGTGAAAGGCCGTAAAGGTCATTACCGTGAATTGTTCGAATCCATTTTGAAACAAGGATATCTGCGTGCAAGAGTGGATGGCGAAATCGTGGAATTGACCAAAGGATACAAACTCGATCGATACAAAATCCACGATATCGAAGTGGTTGTTGATCGCATTGCAATTTCGGATTCAAAAATTCAAAAAGGAACGAAGGCGACAAAAAAAACAAAGGAAACAGTTGATGGTGACGACAACATAAGTGAGTCTGCTGAGTTGAGTCGATTGCGTCAAACGGTAAATACTGCCTTAAGGATTGGCAAGGGAAGCTTGATGATTCTGAAGCATGAACCGGAAGTGGAAGGTGCAAAGCAGAAAAAATCTTCGAAAGCTGTACCTACTCCGGTGAAGCACTTCAGCAGGCATTTGATGTGTCCGACATCGGGAATTTCTTACGCTGAACCGGAACCAAATCTCTTCTCTTTCAACTCACCTTATGGTGCATGTTCGCATTGCAATGGCTTAGGTGAAGTAGCCGAAATTGATCTCAGCAAAATCATTCCTGATCCAACGAAGAGTATTAAAAAAGGCGGTATCGTTCCGCTTGGTGAAGCGAAAAGTAATTGGTCAACTTCGCAAGTTGAAGCGGTATTGAAGCACCACGATTTTGATCTCAACACACCCATTTCTGATATTGATGAAGATGTGATCAACGTCCTGCTCTACGGTTCTGAGGAATTATACGAGATCACCACTTCACAGAATTATACCTATCAGATGAAATTTGATGGTATCATTTCTCAAATCGAAAAACAGATTGATGAAGAGACATCACCCGGCTTGCGTCGTTGGGCGGAGAGCTTCATGAATAAGATGCCTTGTCCGGAATGTGGCGGTGCCCGGCTCAAAAAAGAAGCGCTCTATTTCAGAATCAATAAGAAAAACATTTTCGAATTGACATCGATGGGACTGAATGATCTCATTCGCTGGTTTGAAGGAATAGAGTATAAGATGTCGCAGCGACAAGTGGTGATAGCTACAGAGCCGTTGAAAGAAATCCGCAACAGATTGAAATTCCTCGTTGACGTAGGGCTTGATTATCTCTCAATAAATCGCAGCGCCAAAACATTGAGCGGTGGTGAAGCACAACGCATCCGACTTGCAACGCAGATTGGATCGCAGCTTGTTGGAGTGCTTTATATTCTCGATGAGCCAAGTATCGGATTGCATCAGCGCGACAATCACAAACTAATCGACTCACTTAAAGCATTACGGGATGGAGGCAATAGCGTCATCGTTGTTGAACACGATCGCGATATGATGATGGAGAGCGATCACCTCATTGATATTGGTCCGGGTGCTGGAATACATGGCGGAAAAATCATTACTCAAGGTGATCCGAAAAAATTGCTCAAGGGTGAAAGTCTTACTGCGCAATACTTGCGCGGCGAAGTGCGTATTGAAGTTCCGAAAGAACGACGCAAAGGAAATAAAACGACTCTTATACTCGAAGGTGCTACAGGTCACAACTTGAAAAATGTGACGCTGAATATTCCACTAGGAAAAATTGTGTGCATCACAGGTGTGAGCGGCAGTGGAAAATCATCATTGATTGAACATACCCTCTACCCTATTCTTAACAATCACTTTTATGATGCAGTGAAGAAACCACTCGCCTATAAACGAATCAAAGGACTTGAGTATCTCGACAAAGTAATAGAGATAGATCAAAGTCCGATTGGCCGCACGCCTCGCAGCAATCCGAGCACATACACGGGTATCTTCACGGATATTCGTGCACTCTATTCCAATTCACCGGAAGCAAAAATCCGTGGTTACAAACCGGGAAGATTCTCGTTCAACGTCAGTGGTGGAAGATGCGAAACGTGCAAAGGTGCCGGCGTGAAAACAATAGAGATGAATTTCCTTCCGGATGTCATGGTCGAATGTGAAATCTGCAATGGAAAGCGCTACAACCGCGAGACATTAGAGATTCGTTACAAAGGAAAAAGCATTGCTGATGTCCTTGATATGACCGTAGATCAGTCTGTGGAGTTCTTCGATAATTTCCCTAAGATCAAAAACGTCGTAAAAACATTGCAAGATGTAGGACTTGGGTATATCACGCTTGGACAACACTCAACCACCCTTAGCGGTGGAGAAGCTCAACGTGTAAAGCTATCAACTGAACTTGGAAAACGCGACACAGGTAATACCATTTACATCCTCGACGAACCGACGACAGGATTGCATTTTCAAGATGTGCAGATGTTGATCAACGTATTGAACAGACTTGCCGATCGCGGTAATTCTGTGCTTGTGATCGAGCACAACATGGATATCATCAAAGTTGCGGATCATATCATTGACATGGGCCCGGAAGGCGGCAACGGTGGTGGTGAAATCGTTGCTGAAGGCACACCGGAACAGATTGCAAAAGTGAAAGTTAGTTGGACTGGGAAATACCTTAAGGAGGAATTGGTGTTTCAGAGTTCGTAGTTCTGCGTTGTCAACTGTAGTTATTCCTGTCATTTATTTTTGAAGCTTAATAAATTTAACAGCAACATGAAAGTAACGCCTGAGCAGAATGAGCGAATAGCGAAAATGACTTTTGCTTCAGTATATCCACACTATGTGAAAAAAGTGGAGGGCAAAGGCCGATCGATTGAGGAACTACATCAAGTAATTACTTGGCTGACCGATTTTGATGACAAAAAAATTCTAGAGTTGATTGATCAAAAAGCAACTTTTGAAACGTTCTTTCAAAAAGCCCAAATAAATCCCAATGCGGTCCTCATAAAAGGAGTTATCTGTGGATATAGAATTGAAGAAATAGAATATCCTTTGACAAGACAAGTGAGATATTTGGATAAGTTAGTTGACGAATTAGCGAAAGGCAAAAAAATGGAAAAGATTTTAAGAGTTGAATGAAAATGACTTTCATTCGTTCTGGAGGTTTTCATTTAAAAGGCGCAATAGTGGTTATAAACTACATCAAGAATGAATCAATTGACATCGGCGCTTCAATTTCGAACCAAACTCCCATTGTCAGGATTAACCGCGACTCATCTTAAATCAAAATTCTTCCAATAACGTGTCAGATCAACGAGCAATGTCAGAATACAAGAATAAAAAATCATCCAATAATATTGAGTTAGTATGAAAAAGACCACATTAATAATCCTTGCCATCGCGACATCATTTTGCTTTGGCTATGCATTTAAATCCATTACTACGGCGCCCTCTACCGAGGGTACAAGTTTCAAAAGAGTAACAAGCATTGGTGGAATTTTCTTCAAGTGTAAAAATCCAAAAGAATTGAAAGAGTGGTATCAGAAGCACCTTGGTATAAACACCAACCAGTACGGTGCCGTGTTCGAATGGTATCAAGGTGCAGACAGTACGCAAAAGGGTTTTACGCAATGGAGTCCGTTTGGTGAAAAGACAAAATACTTTGAGCCTTCAACAAAAGACTATATGATCAACTATCGCGTAGCGAATTTAGAAGCGCTTGTTGTAGAACTAAGAAAGGAAGGTGTGACAATTTCTGATAGCATTGAAGTTGCAGAATACGGTAAGTTCGTTCATATAATGGATCTCGAAGGCAACAAACTTGAACTTTGGGAACCAAATGATATCGAATATGAAAAATTGGGTTTGCAAATGGGGAGTGCAACAACCAAGTAAGTGCCTCTGGATTCACCGCCTCACTCGCAGATGCATGGCCATTGTGGAAATCAATGAGCGTTTGCATCTTGTCATTAGGACACAGTAAAAAGCCTCCGTCCAAACAGCAATTGCTGTTTAAAATCGAGGGCGAATGAAAGACTTACAAATAATCATCGATCCCCAAATCAAATCTGTTTTCGACCATTACCCCGAACATGTTCGAATGAAATTGTTGACCTGCAATATTTGGTTATCGAGGTGGCGACAGCAACAGAAGGAAAAACAACAATAGAAGTAAAGTTGAAGTGGGGCGAACCAAGTTACCTTTCAAAATTCCGAATCATAATCAGAATGGACTAGGAGCCATGAACGCATAATCATTTCGCGCTCTATTTCAAATGTACAAGTCGGTGAGTGGAGTCGTTTAATTTGGTGTTTGATAATTACTTTGAATTCGAAGGAAAAAAGGCGATTGTGATTCAACTCAATGGCAAAATTCCAATGCGAGAATTAAAAAGTTGCATTCAACCAGCATTGAACTATCATTAGGTGAAAAAACTTCCAACGCAGGGATTTGAGTATCAATCTAAAATAATGCAATGCTGTGTTGCAGAACAAATCATCCATTTTGCAGACAAACCCCCTTCACACGCATAATAGAATTTTTGTCCCGATGTGTCGATTCTACTTTTGATCCAATATCAAACTTAAATCTGTAAGCTATGAAAAAGTCAGCAATCGCATTAATGCACACAATCTATTGGACTCTGTACCTATTTGTTATTCTGTTCCTCACCAAAATAATGTGGAGCATCACTAACCCCGGCTTCCCAATTCCACCAGGCATTGTTTTGTTGATTACCATAATTGCCATTGTTCCGGGAGTTATTTCTTTCTATTGCTTTTATACATTTTTATTCTCCAGATTTTTGAGCAAGAAGAAAATTTTACCCTTGGTTCTTTTCGGAATAGTAACCGCATTCACATGCGCAATTATTGGAGATATTACTTTGACCTTGGTATTTACAAAAGGTTCTCCTTTTGGGCACAAAACGCTCTTTGCTGACGGTTGGACCTCTGCTATTGGCATCACCATTATGATTTCACTTTTCGCGCTGGTAAACGGTGCAATGGGATTACTGATGAAAGGCTTTATGACAGCTTACGATGACATAAAATTCAAGGCAGATCTCAACAAGAAGAATTTTGAAATTGAACTTGCTCTTATAAAGTCTCAAATCAATCCACATTTTTTATTCAATACGATCAACAATATTGACGTACTTATTGAGAAGGACGCTACAAAAGCTTCTGCCTTTTTGATAAAACTTTCTGACATCATGCGCTTTATGCTTTTTGAAACCAAAGAAGAAAGAATACCATTGTCCAAAGAGCTGACCTATATTGAAAAATACATCGACCTTCAAAAAATCAGATCTTCCAATAATGACTACGTGAAGTATTCCGTTGAAGGAGATCCAGGTAACTTGACTATCGCACCCATGCTACTGATTCCATTTGTAGAAAATGCATTCAAACATGCCGAAAACAAAAATGCAGGAAATGCGATAAGCGTTCAAGTGAAAATAGAAAAAGATTCCATTGCGTTCGTATGTGTCAATGCATTTTCAAAAAACAATCAATCTTCAATTGAGCAAAACGGTTTGGGAAATGAATTGATGCAAAAGCGTTTGGCCATGCTTTATCCGGAAAAACATAAGTTAGGTGTTTCTGAAAATGATGGAATGTATAAAGTAACATTGTCACTTTTCTAACCATGAATATCAACTGCATCATAGTCGAAGATGAGCCATTAGCTCTGGAAAGAACAAAAAGCTTTGTATTAAAGCTTCCTTTTCTTCAGCTTCTTTCCACTTTCGAAAATGCCATGGATGCATTGGTATTTTTGAAGTCAAACAATGTAGACTTGATTTTTCTCGATATCCATTTAGGTGAATTTTCGGGCATCCAACTTTTAGAATCTTCTAACATTGACGCAAAAGTGATCCTAACAACTGCTTATGATGAATATGCTTTAAAGGGCTTCGATTTGAATGTTACAGATTTTCTTTTAAAACCTTTCACTTTCGAACGTTTCATGCAAGCAGTGGAAAAGATTCAGTTAAAAAAAGACTCTCCTGCTCGAGATAAAACTTTCATTTTTATAAAAACAGAATACCGTTTGGAAAAACTGCTTCTGAGTGAAATCCTATACATCGAAGGAATGAGAGATTACAGAAAAATTCATACGACCTCCAAAAGAATAATGACCCTCAAAACGTTCAAGGAATTTGAGAATGACATTTCTCAAACTGTTGTTTGCAGGGTGCATAAATCATTTATGGTTTCGTTGGACAAAATCGAATCGATAGAAAGAGATCGAATCAAAATTAAAGATGCCCTCATTCCAATTTCGGACACTTACAAGAAAGACTTTTACAGTCACATCAATCAAGCGCCAAGAGAAATTGGTGGTTAAGTGAATCTGAGCATAGCGTGGTTTGAAAGTGGCGTAGAATCCGCCGAAGTTGATAACAGAACAAAAAAAAACGCTCCACAATTGTGGAGCGTTTTTACAGAGTAGCGACGCAAATGAACGCGACGTGACTTAAGGTTGCGGCGTAGGTGCCGGCTTATAATACTTCAATGCCTGCGGCATGAATTCTTTTAATGCTGCGATGCGTGTTTCATCGCTCGGGTGCGTGCTCAACAATTCAGGTGGTGCTTGTCCGCCGCTTTGAGACATGCGCTCCCAAAAGCCAATTGCTGCACGGGGATCATATCCAGCCATCGCCATGAATACAAGTCCCATTTTGTCGGCTTCAGTTTCATGATTTCTGCTATATGCAAGTGAGCCTAAAGTTGTTCCAATTCCATACGATTGCAAGAAGATGTTTCGCGTTAGTTCCGGCTTTTCAGATAGTGCCACACTTAGCGCAAGTCCACCAAGTTGTAAGGCAATTCCTTGACTCATCCTTTCGTTACCGTGACGCGCAATAGCGTGCGCAATCTCGTGTCCCATAACAACTGCCAATCCCGACTCGTCCTGTGTCACCGGTAATATTCCGGTATAAACGACCACTTTTCCTCCGGGCATACACCATGCATTCACCACATTCTGCTTGACAACATTGAACTCCCATGCAAAACCGTCTATTCGCTTTGATTGCTTGTTGCTATTGAGGAAACTCTCAACTGCGCTCTTGATGCCATTGCCGATTCTTCGAACCATTATGACGTCCGGGTTTTTTGCCAGCACGACTTCATTCGTGTCAAGAAATTCCTTATAAGCCTGGAAACTCATGGTCATCAGCTCACTTTCAGGCATAAGATGAAGCTGTCGCCTGCCACTGATCGGAACTTTAGCACATGAAACGATGAATCCGATGATTCCCATCACGATGATCACTGAAATAATTTTTCTCATAAAATTTTTAATTGAATTCGCAGACTGTATCCGATAATGATGCCAGTATTGATTAATGGATTTCGGCACTTAGTCCACGATCATGAAGTGCAACACACATCGGCTCGAGAATGTCATACTCACCATTCTTCACATCGCACTTGCCTTTGTAATGAATGATCAGCGTGCATTGCTCTGCTTGTATCACATCATGATTGCATACATCAATCAAAGAATTGATGACATGGTCAAAAGTGTTGACATCATCATTGTAGATTATGAGTTTCTTCTCTTCTACAGTTACTGTGTCCACCAGCAATACTTCTTCGAGCTCAGTATAATTTGACATGTTATTGGTTTTTTACCGACCAGGCAAAGGTACATCGAAAAGTATAAACGGTAAGCGATTTTATCCTTCAAAAGATACTTTTGGCTCCTAATTATTAACGATGAACAAGATCTTACTGTGTGCACTGATGTTGCCACTAATGGCGCAATCGCAACAGAAAAACGAAGGTAAATGGGATGATAAATTCAAACAATTGGGGCCGGAACTGGCCACTCCCAATGAGCAACGCACTGCCAGCGGTGCACCCGGCCATGACTATTGGCAGCAACGGGCTGATTACAATATGAAGATTCGTATTGACGACGCTACGCAAACTTTATTTGGGGAAGAGGTCATCACCTACTTCAACAATTCGCCCGATGCATTGCACTACATATGGATGCAACTGGATCAGAATGCATTCGCCAAAACGAGCGATACCTATGCCATCGAGACCATGAAGATTGAAGATAAGGTGAGCTACAATGATCTTGTGGACATCGATCCCTGGTATGACGGCGGTTTCAAACTGGATTACGTGCAGGACGCTTCCGGCAAGCCTCTCAAGTACACCATCAACAAAACAATGATGCGCATTGATCTCCCTTCACCCATGAAGCCCAACAGTACATTCTCTTTTAAAATAAAGTGGTGGTACAACATCAACGATCGTATCAGAGTCGGTGGTAGAAGCGGTTACGAGTATTTCGAGGAAGACAAAAATTACCTCTACACAATGGCGCAGTTCTTCCCTCGCATGGTCGTATACAGCGACAATCAGGGATGGCAGCACAAGCAGTTTCTGGGTATGGGTGAATTCACTCTCAACTTTGGAAATTATACTGTTTCCATTACTGTTCCGGAAGATCATATTGTGGCAGCAACAGGTGTATTGCAAAATCCGAAAGATGTTCTTTCCGCTACAGAGCAACAGCGTTTTGAGAAAGCTAAAAATTCAGATTCACCTGTGTTGATTGTCACGGAAGAAGAAGCACGAGAGAAGGAGAAAAATACATCTTCAAAAGAAAAAACCTGGACATTCAAAGCAGAGAATGTGCGCGACTTTGGTTTTGCGAATTCCCGAAAGTTTATCTGGGATGCACAGGCTGTGAAAGTGGGTGATAAAAAGCCTCTTGCGATGTCATTCTATCCAAAAGAAGGCAATCCACTCTGGGGACAATTCAGTACTAAAGTTGTTGCACACACGATCCGTACTTATAGCAAATTCACGATCGATTATCCTTACCCTGTGGCTATTTCTGTTCATACCAAATGGATGGGAATGGAGTATCCAATGATCTGTTTCAATGGTGGTCGACCGGAAAAAGACGGAACGTATGATGAAGGAACACGCAACGGAATGATTTCAGTGATCATTCATGAAGTAGGACATAATTTCTTTCCGATGATCATCAACAGTGATGAACGCCAGTGGACATGGATGGACGAAGGTCTCAATACATTCGTACAATATCTCACCGAAAAAGAATACGACTTGAACTATCCTACTTCGCGCGGTCCGGCGAGAAACATTGTCGACTATATGAAAGGTGACAAAAGCAAGATGTCACCGATCATGACGAGCAGTGAGAACATTTATTCATTCGGAAACAATGCGTACGGAAAACCCGCCACAGGGCTTAACATTCTGCGCGAGACAATCATGGGAAGAGAACTGTTTGACTATGCATTCAAAGAATACGCGCGCCGTTGGGCATTCAAACATCCTTCACCGGATGATTTTTTCAGAACGATGGAAGATGCCAGTGCGGTCGATTTGGATTGGTTCTGGAGAGGTTGGTTTTATGGAACAGATCATTGCGACATGAATCTGAAAGAAGTGAAAATCTTCCGACTGAACACTCACAATCCAACTGTAGAAAAGTCATTCGACAAGGAGAAAAAAACAGGTGCTGCAAAAGACATTTCACTTGAACGCGACAGAAAAGAAGGTTGGAAAACACAAGTGGATCTCGATCCCGGCATGCGAGATTTTTATACCAGTTACGATCCCTACAAAGTATTGGTGCTCGACACAAAAGACTATGAAGAATACATCTCGAAAATGAGTGATAAAGAGAAAGAAGTATTGACTGCGCAGAATCTCTACTATCAAATTACAATAGAGAACAAAGGCGGATTGATCATGCCATTGATTTTCGAATTATTGTTTGAAGATGGAACGAAAAGGGAGATTCGCATTCCTGCAGAAATCTGGAAACGAAGCGAAGTTGAAGTGACCAAAGTTTTTGCTTGCAATAAGGAAATTGTTTCTATTGCACTCGATCCTTTTCTCGAAACAGCAGATGTAGATCTGAGCAACAACAATTGGCCTCCGAAGTCGATGCCATCCCGATTTGAAATGTTCAAGGACAATCGCAATTGGTCCAAGGAAAATCCGATGCAGCGCGCTAAAAAAGAGGATGAGATGAAGCTGCGGAAATAACCGAAACAGTTCAGAGTTCAGGTGAAAAACTCTCTTGACTGTATAAAGTATTGGAAGTTCCTAGTTCCTGTGTTAAAGGTTGGTTATGCTGTGTGTCAACAAGGAAGCGCATAGTTTATGGCTGCTGCTTACTGGTCATTGGCTGCTTGTTACTGTCTGAAAGGCGGGCTGTGCGGTGGAATGAAGGTTCCGTGTTCAAGCAAGGTCGCGGCTCACATTACAAATTAGAAATCGCAAATAGCTCAATGGTAAACCACGCTCAGATCAGAATTTCCAATTCGATTTTGAACGGACAATTCCCTTCCCAGTGAAGGCGCTTTGAGACCTTCACCATAAGTGATATCGCCTGTGAATATGCGCGCTTCGTCCCACATGTTGGCATCAATGAATTGTTGTAATGTGAATGCTCCGCCTTCTATGATTACAGAGAGAATATTCTGATCGTATAAAGTTGAAAGTACCTGAGGTAGATATGGCTGGTGATCGTTGAGTTTGATCCATTGCAAATTGTCGGACACAATTTCATCGCGTATTTCATTCAAAACAATTGTTCGCGCTGATTGGTCGTAAACCTTCGCATCCATGTGCGTTTTGAGTTGACGATCGATGATGATCCTTATCGGATTATTTCCGTTGACTTCTCGCACGGTCAAAGTTGGGTCATCATTCATCACTGTGTTTGTTCCAACGAGAATGGCTTGCTCTTGCGAGCGCCATAGATGAACAAGTTGCTTTTCTTCCTTACCCGTGATCCAATTCACACCTACCTTATCCGTTCTTATTTTGTCAATGAAACCATCATTGGTCTGCGCCCATTTCAAGATGATGTACGGTCTTTTCTTTTCGTGAAAAGTAAAAAAGCGACGATTGATAAATCGGCTTTCAATGTGCATGATATCCTGAATAACCTCTACACCATTTTCCCTCAAACGAGCAATTCCCTTTCCGGCAACTGCATCAAAAGGATCTTCGCAGCCAATTACAACGCGAGGTATTTCGTAACGAATAATCAAATCAGCACATGGTGGAGTTTTACCGTGGTGTGCGCACGGCTCAAGATTTACATAAAGCGTGGAAGACTTCAACAACGCTTTGTCTTCAACATGACCGATAGCATTCACCTCGGCATGTGCTTTTCCAAACGACTTGTGAAAACCTTCACCAATGATTTTATCATCATTGACAATCACACAACCCACCAGCGGATTGGGAGCGACATTGCCCATGCCCTGCTCTGCGAGTTGCAGGCAGCGGCGCATGTATGTGATGTGTTGCGAGTTAATTTGAAAATAATTTATACTCGATAATTTGCGATTTGTAATTTGCGATTTGAGGGTGGCACAAATCGCAAATCATAAATCGCAAATATTCATTGGAGTTTTACTCCTTGTAGAACGGTAAAGACGTAACTACGCCCTTCAACGCCTTGCCTCTTATATTGATGAAAATTTCTGTACCGGCTTTTGCGAGCGCTGTTGGCACGTAAGCCAATCCAATTGGACGACCTAGCGATGGCGATTGTGTGCCGCTGGTTACGACACCAATTACATTCATGTTCGCATCAACGACTTCATATCCATGTCGCGGAATTCCTTTGTCTATGAGATCAAAGCCAACAAGTTTCTTTGTAACGCCTTCTTCTTTTTGCCTTTTCAATGCTTCACTGTTGTTGAAGGTCTTGGTGAATTTCGTAATCCAACCAAGTCCTGCTTCTATTGGTGATGTGGTGTCATCAATGTCATTTCCGTATAAGCAAAAACCCATCTCCAGTCGCAACGTATCACGTGCTCCAAGTCCAATTGGCTTGATGCCGAATTCTACACCTGCTTCCATTACAGCATTCCAAATTTTTTCTGCTGATGCATTGGGCATGTATATCTCGCAGCCACCCGCACCGGTATAACCTGTAGTTGAAACGATCACGTTTTCAACTCCTGCGAAAGTGCCTTTGTGGAATGTGTAATATTCCATTCCAATCAATGGCATCGATGTTAATTTCTGCATCGCTTCAAGTGCTTTAGGACCTTGCACTGCGAGCAACGAAGTTTGATCGCTGAGATTCTCAAGCTCTGCTCCGAATGTATTTTTCGAATTGATCCAGTCCCAGTCTTTGTCAATGTTAGAAGCATTCACCACGAGCATGTACAACTCATCATTGAAACGATAAACCAGCAGATCATCCACAATTCCACCAGTGTCATTTGGCAAACAGCTGTACTGCACTTTGCCATCAATCAACTTAGAAGCATCGTTGCTTGTTACAAAATTGATGAGATCCAAAGCGCCCTTTCCGCTAACCATAAACTCACCCATGTGACTTACATCAAAAACACCGAGTGCATTTCTCACGGTGTTGTGTTCATCTATAAGTCCTGAATATTGAACGGGCATATTGTATCCGGCGAACGGCACCATCTTGGCACCGAGTTGTTGATGTATGTGAGTGAGAGCAGTGTTGCGGAGATCTGTTGTAATTTCCATAGTAGAGATATATTGAATTGATGATTTGGTGAATTGAATATTTGTGAATCTGATTCGTGATTTGAAGGATGCAACCCATTCAAGTTGCTTTATTCTTTCGTTTTGCAAAGAAAGGCAATTTAGATGGATATGAAGGCTTGCCGTTAGCCTTTTACAAATTCCAACTAATAAAAAAAGTGCGATCTGCTTTTCAGAGACCACACTTCTAATTATTCAAAACTTACAGTTGTCTATCATCGCCATGCGCTGAGGATACCACACATGAGCATTGCTGTAATGCTCCAGTATCCTAGATTCACAGCAGCCCACTTGGCACTTCTCATTTCGAACACTGCCATGCTGGTGAAAATTGGAAGCAACACCAACAACGAGAATGCCACGCCGTGGAAAATACCATGGCTGAATGTCACGTGACTGTGACCATCTTTTGCATCTACCACCTGGAAAGAATCTTGTCCACCGCCACCGGTAACCCATCCCCAAAAGAAGAAAGCGAGCATCATACTTGTAACGAGTGTGAGCAGATATGCGGCCGGCTTTGGCCCCTTTCCTATGCTCTCTTTTGTAAATCCATTGGCCGACATCCACGCCTGGCCCATCAATTTAGGATGATAATAAATAATGCCCATAATCATAGGAATGAGAGAAGCGACTATAAGCGCCATAATGTTCATGTGTGGTTCCATAGGTAACAATTTTGATTTGTGATTTGTGATTTGAGTGGGAAATGTATCGCGGTAATCTCGCAGTGTAACACAACCTCATAATTTGTTAAGAAGATCATTAAATGCCGAAATGAAGAGCGCTTTTATTTGATCATTCTACAAGAGATCGAAACAACCGCAGGTACAAATGCTTATTGGCATGTACGCTATACCTTTCCTCCACCGTCTTTCTGGCGGCCGCTCCCATCTTAACTCTCAGCGTTGCATCTTCAATTAGCAGCGCTATCTTCTCTATCCAGTCTTCGGTTGATGTAGCCAGAAATCCGTTTACTCCGTCCTGAATAATTTCTGTGTTTACTCCTACCGGTGACATGATGGTTGGAATACTGAGTGCCATGTATTGCAATCCTTTTAGACCGCATTTTCCACGCGCCCATGGATCATCCGGCAATGGCATGATTCCAATATCAATATCGGAAAGTTCCTTCACTTCGTCTTCTCTTTTCCATCCAATACCGACAACATTGAGTTCATCATTGCGGTATTGATTATCACCAATGACTTTGATGCGAATTCTTTCTCCAAACTTTTCCTTCAACTTCTTCAAAAACGGAATGGCATATTCGAAATGCTTTATTGTAGTAATACTCCCACTCCATCCGATGACAATTGAGCTATCTGCTTTTATCTGCGGCAATCTCCGATATTCATCTGTGTCAATTGTTGTCGGAACTACCACGACATTGTCATTGTATTGAGCAGCATATTCTCTCAAATAATTATTGCCCGCGAAAACAATATCCGACGCCGAAATACTCTTTGAAATCTTTGCAGGATTCTTCATCCAACTGAAAAACTTATTCGCTGCGCTGGTATCATTCATCCATATTGCGTCGTCAAAATCATAAACCATTTTCAATCCCTTCTCCGCAAACTTCATCTCGAAATAAGTGCTTCGTGTCATCAACGCTTCACGAAAAATGAACACAATGTCGTAATTCTTGACTGTGCGTAAATCCTTTAAGCGATGAATAAAATTTCTTCTAAGTATATTGGCCTTCTTGTGGTAATTGCCTTTGCTGTAAAGGATCTTGTCATCTTCTTCATCAAGCAAAAAACTGAGATCACATTGAAATCCATTCTCTTTGAGAAAGTCGAAATATTGCTCGAAGCGAAAGCGTTGACCGGGAGCTCGGTCGTGACGATGTGATGCTATGAATAGTATTTTTTTAATGATCGAAAAATAAGGAAGTATAATTTATCCAAAAAAAATCGCCTAAAGGAACTGCTCAATTCTTGGTCTCAGACCAGGCTGATGCACTATTGAAAATGGAGGTAGAATGGTTACAATTTGCTTTCTAAGGAATTATCACCCGGAAGAATCACCTTGCGATATTGGGTATTCCAATCGCCATTTCGTGATTTATCAGTATAACAAGCGGATCGCTTGGAATTAGGTTATCTTTGAAATGCATCAGGCTACCAATACAGATAGAATTTCATTCGTGCTGCAAAGTAATATGAATTCAACTCTGAGAAGTAATGCTGATTAGTTCGATCACAATTATAAATACCTAAAGCCATATGTGTTTTTCTGCCAGCGCAAGTTTTGGAGCGGGTGCGTTTATCTCCATAATTGGTATAGCGTCATTGCGAAAAGCGGAAACGACTTCACAAAAACTCTTTGCAGGAATACCAATCATTTTTGCTGTGCAACAAATCACTGAAGGGTTTATCTGGCTCTCATTGACAAATCCTGAATTCGCCTTTCTTGAGCAATGGGGCACATACATCTTCCTATTCATTGCTCAAGTAATATGGCCATTCTGGGCACCGTGGTCCATCCTAAATATTGAACCTCACGAAAACCGTAGAACTTTCGCCAAGGTGCTGGTGGGTCTCGGGTCTGTCGTTTCTCTTTATCTGTTGTATTGCCTCATGACATTTCATGTTGAAGCAAGCATCCAAGGGCATCATATTTCGTATTTGCAGGATTATCCACCGTTACTGGGAAACATCCGAGGCTTCTTTTATGTTCTTGCCACCATTGTTCCACCCTTTCTTTCAAGAAACAAACGCATGTGGATGTTAGGAGTTTCAATCCTAATCTCGTATGTCATCACAACAATTTTCTATGTTGACTTTATCGTTTCTGTATGGTGCTTTTTTGCTGCTGTTATAAGCGCTATTGTATATCTCGTTTTATTTGAATTCGTAAAAATTTCCAACGAATCAATATCTCAATTCACAGAAGATCTGTCATGATCAGCACCATCAATTCCGTGAATCCCAAATGTTCCTTCGCTCAGCATTTTGAAATTGTAAGTATGCGTCAGCGGAAAAAAGCATCAGTTCCGAAGGCTCGCCGCGTCATTTCATGATCATTAGCGATTATTTGCTACTTTCATATCAAAATTCTGAAATGAAAAATACCCTGCTATTTATCGCAATGATGACAACATTCAACGGATTCACACAAACTTTGGATTCAGTGAATTATAAAATTGGTGCACAATCATTCACTGCGTTCTATGCCTATCCGGAAGTTATGAATGAATCAACCAAAACCATTCTCATCGTGCATGAATGGTGGGGATTAAATGAATACCCAAAATCCCGGGCAATGAAAATTGCCAGTGAAGGAAATATTGCTTTTTGCATTGACATGTATGGAACTGGCAAGCAAGGATTGAATCCACAAGAAGCGCAAGGATTGGCAACTCCATACTACGCCGATCCGCAACTGGCTTATGATCACTTTATGGCAGGTTACTATGAAGCCATCAAATTACGAGGCGTGAATAAATCGAGAATTGCCGCTATCGGATATTGCTTCGGAGGATCAATGGTGTTGAATGCATCAAAAATGGGAGCGCCTGTGGATGCAGTAGTAAGTTTTCACGGAGGACTTGCGGGTGTTGCTGTGAATGGTGAAAAACTAACGGCCGCTGTCCTTATTTGTAATGGAGGTGCAGATCAATTTGTGCCGGAAACAGATATTGATCAAATCAAAAAAGAAATGAAAGCGAACAATGAAGATTTTGCTTTCATCAACTATGAAGGTGCCACACATGCTTTCACCAATCCACAGGCCACGGAGAATGGGATAAAATTCAATATACCGATTGAATACAATGCTGAAGCTGATGCAAAGAGTTGGTTAGACTTCAATAAGTTTATCAACGAGAAAGTGAAGTAATGGAAAATTCTGCACACCAGAATGGCGCGCATATGAATAGAGTTCAGTTGCACAAATTCATTTTATCCATAACCACTTCTGTCATTTTCCTGCATTTGGCAGCACAAGAGAATGCGTTTATCACCTCTGATGGTGTGAAGCTGCATTACAAGGTTGCCGGATCCGGAGTGCCATGTCTTTTTGTTCCAGGCGATCCTGACTTCAACTCTTTTTCTGTAGAGCAAACTATTGGAAACATTCTTGAAAATAATTTGCAGATGATTTATGTTGATCTGCGAGGTGCAGGTAGGTCGGCAAGTTCTATTGATGGAAATTATAGTCTGGATAGAATGGTAATGGATTTTGAAGAGATTAGAAATCACCTTGGCATCAAAAAATGGTTGATTGCGGGACATTCGATGTCGGGTATCATACTCATGGGTTATGCATTGCGTTCTCCGAAATCCTTAAAAGGAATGATGATGTTTAACTGTACTCTGGATATTTCAGAGAGTATGCAAAAAGGATTTATTCCAAAGGCTTGCGAACTTCTCGACATCTCAGGTTCTGAATATTTCAATGACGAAAATGTGATGTGCCATAGCAAAGTTGATTCTCTGAAAACGATTCTTGACGACAAAGATTTATCGTGGCAACTCGTATTTTCGACAAAAGCAAATGCCGCCAAACTCAAAGAAACCAATGAGTCTATAACTCCACTTAACAAAGACCTCTCGGGTGAGTTTTTTTCACATTCAGAATATCAGACTAACTTCAAAACCTATTGCTACAAAGTTAGCGTCCCGGTACTTTTCTTTTATGGGACAGCAGATTGGACAATTGGAGCTGATCATCACAAAGGAACAGACTTTCCATATATTTTGAAATGGCCGTGTGACACGGTTCATTCGCCATTCATAGAAAACAAGGAAGAGGTGGAAGCAGCCATCGTTACATATTTCAAGCGATTCAAACTATAAAGAATTCTTATGATCCGTTAAAATTAAACAAGGCTGCTCACCGGCAAACAGCTTCGTGTGCAACTCTGAACACTGTACTTTAAACCAATCAAAAATCAAATTCAAAATTCTAAGCGCGAACCAACTTCTTATACTTCAATCTGTGTGGAGTTGTATCGCCAAGTCGCTTCAATTTATTCTCTTCATACGCACTGAAATCTCCCTCAAAGAAATAGACTTGCGAATCACCTTCGAATGCGAGAATATGCGTACAGATGCGATCCAGGAACCAACGGTCGTGGGAAATCACCACAGCACATCCTGCGAAGTTTTGAATCCCTTCTTCCAACGCACGCAGCGTATTCACGTCAATATCGTTGGTAGGCTCATCGAGTAATAACACGTTGGCTTCTGTTTTCAATGTCATGGCTAGGTGCAATCTGTTGCGCTCACCACCTGATAGTATTCCACATTTTTTCTGCTGATCTCCACCGGCGAAATTGAACTTGCTGCAATAAGCGCGTGAATTGATGGTCTGGCCACCGAGCTCTATTACTTCATTGCCACCACTGAGAACTTCATAAACCGTTTTGCTGTCATCTATGTCACCATGACGCTGATCAACATAACCAATCTGAACTGTATCACCGATTTTGATGTCACCGCTGTCTTGCGTTTCTTCACCCATGATCATTCGGAACAAAGTTGTTTTACCGGCACCGTTCGGGCCGATGATACCAACTATGCCTGCTGGAGGAAGTTTAAACGACAGATTTTCGATCAACAATTTATCTTCAAAACCTTTGGTAACATTGGTAAATTCGATAACGTCATTTCCAAGGCGCGGACCATTGGCGATTGGAATTTCAAGTAGAGCTTCTTTTTCTCTTTCACCTTCACTCATCATTTTATCGTAATTCTGAAGACGAGCTTTATTCTTCGATTGACGGCCTTTCGGATTCGTTCGCACCCACTCCAACTCTCGTTCAAGAATTTTTCTGCGTTTGCTTTCTCCTTTCTCTTCCTGCGCCAGACGCTTTGCTTTTTGTTCGAGCCATGAAGAGTAATTGCCTTGGTATGGAATGCCTTCTCCACGATCCAATTCTAAAATCCAACCGGCAACATTGTCGAGGAAATATCTATCGTGTGTTACTGCAAGCACAGTTCCTTTGTATTCTGAAAGGTGTTGCTCCAACCATAAAACGCTTTCTGCATCCAAGTGGTTGGTGGGCTCATCGAGCAACAACACATCAGGCTGCTGCAACAACAAACGGCAAAGTGCCACGCGTCTTCTCTCACCTCCGCTCAATACTCCAATTTTCGTGTCCTCAGGAGCGCAACGAAGTGCGTCCATTGCTACAGCGAGTTTATTATCTAGGTCCCAACCTCCCAATGCTTCAATCCTGTCCTGGGCGTTTGCCTGTTTATTCATCAACGCTTCCATCTTCTCCGGATCGTTGAGAATTGCCTCATCCATGAATTTGAGGTTAATCTCTTCGTACTCTTTCAAAGCATCAGTGATTGGCTTAACGCCTTCTTCTACCACTTCACGCACTGTTCTGTTATCGTCGAGCAACGGTTCCTGCGGAAGATAGCCTACGCTATAACCGGGACTCCAAACCACATCTCCTTGATACGATTGATCAAGTCCCGCGATAATTTTCATCACCGTCGATTTACCGGCGCCATTCATACCCAGTATACCAATCTTAGCTCCATAGTAAAAACTGAGATAAACATCTTTGATGATATGTTTTCCTGTCGGTGTGTATTTGTTTACACCTACCATCGAAAAAATGATCTTTTTGTCGTCGCTCATGTGCTTTTATATGAAATTAATTGTGATTTGCATTATTGAACTCGATTGAATTTGACATTCAAAAGGAGCGCAAAGATAAAACTCTGTAAGCAAATTGAATTCTAACCTCTCTTCAATTCAATCAATGTGACCTCTGGAGCCATACCAACTCGGCCCGGGAAAGCAATGAATCCAAAGCCTCTGTTGATGTACAGATGCTGTCTATTCTCAGTGTATAGTCCACCCCAACGCTTATATCTCAGTGAAACAGGACTGAATTTGATACCGAATTGTGGCAATTCGAGTCCCATCTGTGCGCCATGCGTGTGACCTGAAAACGTTAAGTGCACCTTCTTTTTTCCAACCACATGCTCTTGCCAGTGTGTTGGATCATGTGAGAGCAAAATCTTGAATTCATCGTCTTCAACTCCTGTCATCGTCTTCTCCAGATCGCCGTACTGGTGAAAACCAAGTCCCCAATTTTCTGAACCCAACAGTCGAATACTTTGACCATCTTTTTCCAGCAAAGCATTCTCATTACGCAGTAATTTGAAACCACTTTCGGCATGAATCTCAAACAATCGCTTTTGACTTTTCGCCTTTTGATCCGGAAGATCACCCATTGCATAATCACCATAATCGTGATTACCGAGAATTGAAAACTTGCCATAACGCGCCTGAAGATTTTTCAACCTATCGATCCATGGTTCCGCTTCATCAGAAAAATTATTGACGAGATCTCCTGTGAAAAAAAGGTAGTCCGCATTCAGCGAATTGATGAGGTCGAAACCTTTCTGAACTTCTTCAAAATCATCGCGAAAACTGCCAATGTGCATATCGGAAATCTGAACGATGCGCATTCCATCAAATGCTTCAGGAAGATCTGGAAAGGTGAGTGTTTCCGAAAGGACGCGATAACCATATTTACCTTTCGTCATTCCGTAAAGCATACTTCCAGCCCAAAGTGCCGCTACACCCAATCCTACTTGATTGAAAAACTGAACGCGTGTCATTCCTTCGTGTGCGCCGGATTCCGGTTTGACAATAATCTTCAAATATGTCCACTTCAAAAAAGTAGCCACATCATTCAGTAAATGAAATGTCCCGAACAACAATTTCGAGGTAACGATTATCAGGAAAAATCCAATGACAAAATTCAAAAGGCCATATGTACGCTCGACATTTCCATCATGCCGCTGCGTCCATTTTGCCATCAGAAAAACGATGGCTCCGTAGGAAAGCAATGTAGTCAGCCAAAAAAGATAGGATATCAGACGTCTCCAGAAAGGATCCATGTTGACTGACATAAACCTCAGGCCTTTGAAAGCGTAAACTTCCACCATTGTCAGCAACAACATCATCACAAAAAATCTCATTATCCTTTCCTTTTTATTTCGTTGTAAAATTACAGATGTAAGTCTGGTAATATTTGAGTTTGGGTTGAATGGTAAGCGAATCAACAATTCTCGACGGCGAACGTTCAGCAATCTCAGGTCAACGTCCGCTTTTGTTTGCTCTACAACATACAACTCCTCAAGCGCCCATGATACGCGGCATTTATTAGTTCATAAATTAGCCGTTGAAATCTTACTTGTGAATACAAAGTGAATACCCTATTTCCAACAATTCAAAACAATGTGGAAGAGTCATTGAAGGCCTTTGACAAGATCGATGAAGATCGCAAAAATGCCTTGAAGCATCTATCACATTTCATTCAAGATGAAGCAAGATTGCATTCTATTGTCAACCTCAATTTCATCTGCACACATAATTCACGACGAAGCCAGTTTGCGGAATTGGCGGCTAACATTGCCGCATTTTATTATGGATTGAATCATATCCATAGTTATTCCGGAGGAACTGAAGTAACTGCGCTTCATCACAACGCGCTTAAGGCAATGCGACGATTGGGCTGTGAAATTGAAATAAGTTCGGTGATTGACGACAATCCCAGAAACACTATTCACTTTTCAAATTCTACTTCTTCAATTCAATTTTCTAAATTGTATTATGAAGCATTGAAAACAGATGAACGATTTATCGCTGTCATGACTTGTGGAGAAGCAGATAGTAATTGCCCTATCGTTGTAGGTGCAACATCAAGAATTTCACTTACCTATGACGATCCGAAAAGTTCCGACGGTACCGACATGGCATCCTTGATTTATGATCAACGGCTTTTTCAGATACTGACAGAAATACTTTATTCGTTTAGTTTGCTTTCATGAAGAAACTTCTTGCAGAAACTGCCGGCACCTTTGTAATTGTCTTTTTCGGGACAGGAACAATCGTTTTTAGCGAAGACTTCGATGGCATCATTCAAAACCTCGGTATCTCTTTCGTATTCGGTGTCTCAGTAACTGTCGCCATTCTCGCTTTTGCTAGAATTTCCGGTGGACATTTCAATCCGGCCGTCACGATTGGACTTGTAACTGCAGGTAAATTTCCTTTGAGGAAATCATTGGGTTATATGGTTAGTCAGTTGGCAGGAGCAATTCTTGCGAGCATTTTTCTTCGAGTGCTGAGTCCAACAAACGAATTACTCGGATCCACCATTCCTCATGGCAGCAATCTTGAATCATTTACGTGGGAATTCACAATGACATTTATTCTGATGGCCGCAGTACTCCTAATGGTATACACCAAAACGAAGTTGATTTTGCTGCCAGCATTAATCATAGGAACTGTTATATTTCTTGAAGCATATCTTGGCGGGCCTATCAGCGGAGCTTCAATGAATCCAGCTAGATCCGTTGGACCGGCGCTCGTTTCAGGGAATTTAAATCATTTGTGGATTTATCTGAGTGCTCCTACTTTGGGAGCAATCATCTGTGCGGTTTTCACACGATTATCAGGCAGTAATAAAGTCAAACAATTCAATCAGAAAAAGTCCAATTAAAAGTTCTTACTTATTGGAAGAATAGAAAAGCGCATTCCGTTGACTTTATGGCGTTTATCACTATTTGCGCCTTATCAAAAATGATTTCCTTCAACGGGAACCATGGCTAAGGTGCAATCTTGCAATAATTAGTTATAACAAAACAGTAAAATGTAGTTAGTCAATAGCATTTCTTGCGTTCATTTGTTCCACGAACTTTACTTAAGCCAATTGTAAAGAAATTATTGCCGCTTCATGCGATTCTTCAGTGCCATACGTGCTATCTACTTCAAACTTCATGAGGAACTCCCTCCATGGCTAACCTATCATACGCTCGAACATACGAAGGATGTTTATCGCATGGCACGACAAATTGGTATCGCAGAAGGTTTAGACGAGCACGAATTGAAGCTCATTCTCACGGCTACGATGTTGCATGATGTCGGATTCATTGATGGTACCGACTTTCATGAAAAAAGATCGTGTGTAACTGCCAATAAAATGCTTCCTCAATTTGGCTACAGTGAAGAGGACATATTCAACGTGGTAAGGTTAATTATGGCGACGGAAATTCCTCATCATCCCGGCACTATCATCGAAAAAGTGATTTGTGATGCTGATTTGGATTACCTCGGCAGGCCGGATTTCTTTGAACTCGCAGAAAAATTATTTGAAGAATTAAAATATCTTGGTGTGGTGAAAAATCGCATCGAATGGAATAAAATTCAGGTGAAATTTCTTCATCAACATCAATATTTCACCTCTACCGCCATCGATTCTCGCCGCGCTTTGAAGAACGAACATCTCCTGGCAATCATGAACGAATTGGCTTCCGGCAAAGAATAACACAAGTTGATCTCTACTGATGCGGCTTTCTGTCAATCAATTCATTCCGCAATCACTTGGTAGAAAATTCATCTTTGACGCATATTCGCGTCATGAACAAGCAAGAAAAAATTCTGGATTTCAATCCCAATTCTGCAGGATTGAAAGATGCGAATATTTACGGACTACCCTTCACTGCGGAAGAATCAGACATCATCCTCATTCCAGTACCGTGGGAAGTGACAACAAGCTATGGAGCAGGAACGAGTGCGGGCCCATCTCATATTCTGGAAGCAAGTTTTCAGGTAGATCTCTATCATCCTGAGTTTCCGGAGTTGTGGAAATCGGGAATTTATTTGATTGATCTTCCTGAAGACATGATGTTGCGCAGTGTCGACCTCAAACAAAAAGCACAGCAGATAATTGAAATGTGGGAAGACGGAGTGGATGTAGAAAATGATGAGGCAGCGCAAAAGTTACAGCAGGAAGTAAATGCCGCATGTGAGAAAATGAATCACTGGGTGGAGGAAAAAACCTCATATTGGATGAATCAAGGAAAGCTTGTCGGCCTTGTCGGAGGAGATCATTCGACACCACTAGGTTTTTTCAGAGCACAATCTAAAATTCACGATAGCTTCGGTATTCTTCACATTGATGCACATTTAGATTTGCGCATTGCATTCGAAGGATTTGAATACTCTCACGCATCTATCATGTACAACGCGCTGAAGCTGCCGCAGATTGAAACGATTGTGCAGGTCGGCATTCGCGATTTTTGTGAAGAGGAAAAAATGGTAGCTGAAGAAAACAAAGAACGCGTCGTTATTTACACTAATGCACATCTTCAACGTGAACGTTTTGTAAGTCGCAACTGGCATCAACAATGTGAAGAAATCATCAGCAAACTTCCACAAAAAGTTCATATAAGTTTTGACATTGATGGACTCGATCCAACGCTATGTCCAAATACCGGAACACCTGTTCCCGGAGGATTGTGGTTTGATGAAGCGACCTTTTTGCTAACGATGTTGAAGAATTCCGGCAAGCAAATTATAGGTTTCGACCTCGTGGAAGTTGCACCGGGTGACGACGATTGGAATGGTAATGTTGGCGCACGCATACTGTTTCATCTTTGCGGTGTACTAAAGGGGTAAAATCATTTTCTTACATCCATCATTTTAACCTTCTTATATTTACGCAAATACCCAATTCGAATGACCATTCAAATTATTATAGCAGCAGTAATCTTCTTTTTGATTCTTGGAATCAAAATAATTCGTCCCACACATCGCGGCCTTATTGAGCGATTCGGTAAATACAACCGATTTGCAAATCCCGGATTTCACTGGATTATTCCCTTCATTGATAAAATTTATCTCGTGAACATCACTGAGCAGATGATTGATGCTGACAAACAGGAGATCATCACCTTTGATAATCTGAATGCATCTGTTGACGCCCAGGTTTATTTCAAAATCATGATGGATGAAAACAGCGTGAAAAATTCGCAGTACAACGTCAACAATATTCAATACCAGATTGTCAATCTCGCGCGTACGACACTGCGTAATATCATCGGAACAATGACTTTGAAGTCGGCAAACAGTGAGCGGGGAAAAATCAACAAAGGATTACACGCGACTTTGATCGATGAAACTTCGCATTGGGGAATTGAAATCGTGAGAACAGAATTGAAGGAGATCGATCCACCGAAAGACGTTCAAGAAACGATGAACAAAATCGTAAAAGCCGAGAATGAAAAGATGGCTGCAATTGACTTTGCTACCGCTATTGAAACACAAGCCGACGGTGAAAAACGCGCAGAGATCAAGAAGGCCGAAGGTATTCGTATCGCTAAAATTCTTGCTGCTGAAGGTGAAGCTCAAGCTATTGCACTCGTGAATGAGGCCGCCGAGAAGTACTTCGTAGGCAATGCACAAACGTTGCGCAAGCTTGAAGCGTTGGAAAAAGCTTTGGGTAATAATTCCAAAATCATTGTTCCTTCTGACAAGGAATTGATCAATGTAATTGGTGAAATGGCCGGTGTGCTTCCTATTAAGATGAAATAGAATTTCCCGACATTCGATTGTCGAATGAACAAATGCGATGAATAACTTCCTTCGGAAGTGCTGCATCGCATTTTTTGTTTACAAAAATGGTCGTTAGTTTTGAAATTGCATTCAACATTAAAACCAAGAATCATATCCAACACAAAGCATGATCAAAAAAACGAATATCCTTCTTTTCGTCTTAGCCTGTTCCATCGCATTTATCGGTTGCAAAAAAGTGGTACATCGCGAAATTGGATGCAGAGGTTTTGCGCTCACGGATCAATACTATTGGTGTCCGGAAAGCTTTGGTGATACGATCACATTCGTCAATCAAAACAACGATAGCGCAAAATACGTAGTAGCTGATAAAACCATAACACACAGAATTAAGTATATCTCGGATACCGGTTGTGGTTGTTCTGACCTTACTGGTATGCTGCTCGTAAATGAGGGCGACTCTATCTGGTTTCGTCACAATTTACTTTATATAGAAAATCAAAGTGGGAATCAATATGAGGATGTAGTATTTGTCTTCAACAATGTGCAATCTGCGTTGTATGAAACGAATCGTTCTGCCTTGACATCTTACGAGACGAACGGAATCACATTCGAGAACTTGCGTAAATACGAAAAAACATATACCGAGCCCACAAAAGTGAATAAGGTATTCACTGTAAAAAACCTTGGTATTATTCGTTTTGAAATGGTGAACGGAGATGTTTGGACGAATGCAAATCTGACCAATTACGTTGTGACGAGTCAGTCTTCGTTTTCGTATTCAGAGAATATTTGTCAGTGACTTGTTATTGGTTATTGGGGTATTGGGTTATTAAGTTAAGTGATTGTCCGCAATGCTACCGCAATCACACATCAAACTGAATCTGCGACGTGGATGTTCTTTATTCAACCCCGTTGGGGTTGTAATCCGCGGGGATATTCTTTCACCATGGGATAAATCCCATCGCTAAGACATTCGAACCACTTCGTGGTTTTCCCCGGATGTTCAATTCTCTCAATAGACAGCTAGTGAATTGCATTTTCGATCTTCAAGTAAGTCAGACCGCAT
>JAYTOA010000048.1:0-3066 GCA_043748015.1 Flavobacteriales bacterium | reverse complement strand
TTTTGGTTCTTTTTTTTTCAAGAAAAAAAGAACGTAAAGTAGTTCATTCACTTAAACAGAGAGGGCTTTGCGAAGTAACCCGTTAATCCGAATTATTTATTCGGGTACCGACTCCTCATCTAAATCTTCTGAGTCTTCAGATGATTGCAATTTTGTGAGCACTTTACCCATAAACTTGAACACAGCAGATTTAATTTCCTGCGAACTATTCAAAACAACTTTGGTTATAGCGACTTGAACAAGATTTCCAATGAATCTCCTAATGGCATTTTCGCTATCTCCTACAATCGACTTTTTGGTAAGGTAGCCTATGCCTAAACTGATCGCCGTTTCCATGATGTCATCAGGTAATGCAGGCGATGTTGCAAATTCTTTTAATCCGCTTTTTATGAGGTTAAATGGCTTAAGGCTTTCATAGGTAGCTTTCATCTGTTCTTTCACCGCGAGACCTTCCTCATGTTGCTGTATCTCCAGTTCGGCTATACGTTTGCGGAGATCTGCTATACTGGTGATTTTATCGCTCATACAGATTAATTAAGCGCTTGAATTAAAATGGATTTACTCACGCGCCTCTTAATCGATTCGTGGAAGAAAAAATACAAAACAAGCCCCAAAACTGCATAGAAACCTGCTACACAAAAGAAGCCGAACCAAACTTTTCCCAGTAAATCACCTATCCAAAGGGATAAACCAATATTGACAATCAACAGGAACATGAATACACAAAGTGTCACGAACAAACGCGATACGATTGTGGACACATAGCCTGCTGTTTTGTCTATTGTCTTAAGTTTAATAATCTCGATTGTCGTTTTTCCATATTGTTCAGCTTTTAGAAAAAGCGGTTCTATGAAGGAAGCATGGTTTTCCATAGTCTTTTTGAATTGGGGTTTGTTTTGTTTGTTGTTGGTTAATTAGAGAAACGATTAAATCCTTAACTCATTCCCACTTTAGATTCTCTTTTCAATTCTTCTTTCCCGTCGGCTGATACCTTTTGTGCTTTGGTATAAAGCGACTCAAATTTGTGTTTGATGTCATCCAAAGTGTCTGTGGTTTTCTTCGAGATTTTCTTTCTGGTTTCTGAACCCTTGTCCGGTGCGAATAGAATACCTAAAATCGCTCCTGTGGCTAATCCTGCCAATACGCCTAAAATTACTTTGTTTGTGCTCATGATTGTCGATTTAAATGATGAATAAAAATGGATGTATTGAACTCCCTTTGCAACTACTCACAAATTAGTTGTCCTGTTAGGACAGCAATTCCAAAGGATGTGTCATTCGAGATTGGTTAAAAAATAATTTCATCGGTTTAATTTATTGTTTTTTGATGTTTAATGATGACAATGTACCTATTGTATATAAAGATGTCAAGTTAAAGTTTGAAAACAAATTGAAATTCACGAGGGCATGTACTGCTTCAATGGCACATTTTCAACTGATTCAGTCCAATCCGTGATTGTTTTTTTTCAGACTCTGATTAATGACTGATCAAAATCATATCGTATTGTTCTGAGCGCAACCGACTAATTTAGCCGTATTCATCATACTATATGTTTCAAAAAATACTGGACAATTTAAAAATAGATGCACTCAATAAGATGCAGTTGTCAATGGTGGAAACATCAGCGAAGAAGTCGGACATCATCTTACTGTCGCCCACGGGTTCGGGTAAGACATTGGGTTTTTTGATACCGATGCTCAGTACTCTAAAAGTGAACGCCAATGGAGTTCAAGCTTTGATTTTGGTTCCTTCGCGTGAATTGGCCATTCAAATCGAGCAGGTATTCAAGCAGATGGGGACAGGATTCAAGGTGAATTGTTGCTACGGTGGACATGCAGTACGAATCGAGAAGAATAATTTTTCGCATCCGCCGGCGGTATTGGTTGGCACACCGGGAAGAATTGCCTATCACATCCGCAACAAGAATTTTGACGCTTCTACTGTGCGCATGTTGGTGCTGGATGAGTTCGATAAATCGCTGGAGTTTGGTTTTAAGGAAGAGATGTCCGAAATCATTGGAAGTCTGGAACAGCGCATTCGGCGTGTATTGATTTCTGCAACAGAAATGAAAGACATTCCTGATTTCACGGGCTTGTATAAACCGGTGTTTCTCAATTTTCTTATAGAAAATTCACCTACAACATCTGTGTTGCAATACAAGTTTGTGCGCGCACCCGATGAAGATAAACTTGAAGTCCTCTTCAAATTGTTGTGTCATCTTGGAAACAAATCGGCGCTCATATTTTGTAATCACAGAGAAGCGGTTGATCGCATCAGTGACTTACTTTTCAAACGCGGTTTGGATCACGGTGTCTTTCACGGTGGTATGGATCAAGAAGATCGTGAGCGTGCACTCATTAAATTCCGCAATGGAAGTCACCACATGTTGGTGACAACCGATCTGGCTTCTCGTGGTCTCGACATTCCACAAATTGAAGCAATCATTCATCATCAATTGCCCGTCACGCGCGAAGTCTTTGTTCATCGAAATGGTCGCACTGCACGGATGAACGCGGATGGTACATGTTATGTCCTTTTATCAATTAAAGAACACATGCCACCATTTATCGATGAGGAATTTGAGGAGATGATTTTAGAAAACAGTCAAAAGCTTCCGGAAAAATCCGAATGGAACACTTTGTATTTAGGTGCCGGAAAAAAGAACAACATCAGCAAAATGGACATCGTCGGTTTTATTCTTCAAAAGGGAAGAATACCCAAGGAAGATCTTGGGAAAATTGAAGTGCGTGATTTCAACGCATTCGCAGCCATCAAGCGAAAAAAAATAGAGAAAGTGATTGAGCTTATTCGCAACGAAAAATTGAAGAATAAGAAAGTGCAGTTTGAGATTGCGAAGTAGACAATTGTTAGTGGGTTGCTTCTTTTCTGGTGAGAATTTTTCTTTTGTTGGAGGTGAGTATTATCACGGAGGATTGGAGGAATGGAGGTAGCGTCGGATAAAAATTGTTCGGATGAACGTGTTACTTCGCATTGGCCTGTATTTGTTTGTATAAGTTAAGAGTGATGCTTAGGGGATATACATTGCAAATGATTTTGCATCTTAGA
>JAYTOA010000047.1:0-30666 GCA_043748015.1 Flavobacteriales bacterium | reverse complement strand
TTTTTCGAAAATGACAATCACATCGAAAAGAAAAATTTAAATGAAAAATTCTTCAGAAAAGGAAATTTCGAGTCGAAAAGAATGCTACTTCGCCCAATTTCCTAATTCCTAATTCCTAATTCCTAATTCCTAATTCCTAATTCCTAATTCCTAATTCCTGAATTTTGAATGCGAAGCAATTATTTCATCTGCGCATCCACAACAGCAATTCGCACCATGTTGAGAATTTCTCTCACAGAACATCCCATCTGAAGAATGTGATACGATTTACGCATACCTAGAAGTACCGGTCCCGTCACTTCGAGTCCAGAGATTTCTTGCAATAGTTTATATGCAATATTTCCTGCTGCAAGATTTGGGAAGATGAGTGTATTGGCTTTTTGATTGTTCAATCTTGAGAATGGAAAATTCTCTTTGAGCATTTCGTTATTGAGCGCAAAGTTGGCTTGAAGCTCACCATCAACGATGAGGTCTGGATGATCGCGATGAAGAATCTTTACAGCCGCAGCCACCTTTGCAGCATCCTTTCCTTCCGCTGATCCAAAGTTGGAATAGCTTAGCAATGCAATGCGCGGAATGATTTTCATCTTGGAAATTGCTTCTGCTGCTCGCAATGTTATTTCCACCAGATCTTCAGCAGTAGGATCCATATTCACAGTTGTGTCTGCGAAAAAAAGCGGGCCTTGTTGTGTCTCCACGATATACATGCCGCAAACTTTTTTCACTCCTTCAGCCATTCCAATTGTTTGCAATGCGGGTCTGATAACGCGGCTATAATTTCTTGTCATACCGCTGATCAAAGCATCAGCATTGCCCATGTCCACCATCATGGCGCCGAAATAGTTTCGTTCGCGCATGGTGCGTATTGCTTCATCTTCTGTCAGTCCTTTTCGTTTTCTCTTCTCGAAAAGATGTCTGCCGAATGATTGTCTCTCGTTTCGAAACCCATCACTTCTGGGATCAATGATTTGCACTCCTTCCAGATCGAGTTCCGCCTCTGCGATCATTTTGCGAATCTTATCTTCATCACCCAATAATATTGGTATGGCCACATCTTCATCTTTGGCCTGTTGCGCGGCTTTTAGAATTTTGAAGTTATCACCTTCTGCAAATACAACCCGCTTTGGCGATTTGCGAGCCCTTTCTGCTATGCTGCGAGTGAGCACATTATCACGACCCATTCGCTTTTGCAACTCTTGCTGATATTCCTCCCAGTTTTCAATTTTGATCTTCGCAACACCGCTGTCGATTGCAGCTTTCGCGACAGCCATTGAAACAACTGTGATCAAACGTGGGTCAAGTGGTTTTGGAATGATATAGTCTTTTCCGAACGATAAATTTTTTAGGTTGTATGCTTCTATCACTTCTTCCGGCACCGAATGTTTTGCGAGTTCCGCAAGCGCTTTCACTGCTGCAAGTTTCATCTCATCATTGATACAAGAGGCGCGGACATCCAAAGCTCCACGAAATATGAAAGGAAATCCCAAGACGTTGTTGACTTGATTGGGATGATCACTTCTTCCAGTTGCCATGATGATATCCTCGCGTGCTGCGATCGCTTCTTCATACGGAATTTCCGGATCGGGATTCGCCATGGCAAACACAATCGGATTTTTCGTCATGGATTTTACCATGGCTGTTGAAACCAGATTGGGTTGCGACAACCCTAGAAACACATCTGCGCCAATCAATGCTTCTGATAGATCGGAATAGTTGTTTTTCAAAGAGGCAAATTTTCGCTTGCGATCGTCAATGTCATTTCTTTCCGAATGAACCAAGCCTTTTGAGTCGAACATGAAAACGTTCTCCTTTTTCATTCCAAGCTTCACCATCAATGCTATGCAGGAAAGCGCTGCAGCACCGGCGCCGCTGACTATCATGCGCACATCGCTGATTTGTTTTTTCGCAATTTCTAATGCATTAAGAAGGGCAGCTGCAGAAATGATTGCTGTTCCATGCTGATCATCATGCATCACAGGAATATCCAATGCGGCTTTCAGTTTTTCTTCAATCTCGAACGCCTCAGGTGCTTTGATGTCTTCCAGATTGATTCCTCCGAATGTGGGTGAAATATTGATCACCGTGTTGACGAATTCGTCCACATCCGTCGCCTTTACTTCTATGTCCATTCCATCAATGTCTGCAAAAATTTTGAAGAGCATTCCCTTTCCTTCCATCACCGGTTTGCTGGCTTCCGGACCAAGATTCCCAAGCCCGAGAATCGCAGTGCCATTCGAAATGATGGCGACAAGATTTCCTTTCGCTGTGTATTTGTATACATCATCTATGTTTTCGGCTATTGCTAGCACGGGCTCAGCAACACCCGGCGAATAGGCAAGAGCAAGATCGCGTTGTGTGCTGTGCGGCTTCGTCGGAATAATTTCCAATTTGCCCTTGCGACCTTGTGAATGATAATCCAACGCTTCCTTCTTGCGAATCTGACTCATAATAATGTAATAGGGGCTAAAGATAATCCTGAGGTACGTTTTGGTTTTTTGATGAAATGACAGCAACAAGGCTCAACGTTTTTCAACCTGCTTTTTTAAAGTTTGTCTTTGTTGTTTAGTCATCGAATTCAGGCATTACGCTGGTTGATACGTTGCCTTCGGACTTCTGCCTACTGCTTTCACATCACATAATAAAACTCTCACAAAAAAAAGAGGCCTTCCTTTTGGATGGCCTCTTCAAAGCGAGTGCAAGTCGTTTTAATTATTTAGCAATGACAAATCTTTTAGTCTCAAAAACTTTTCCGCCGTTTTCAATATTGCAGAAGTAAATACCATTTTCAAAATCGTTGGCATTGATGATAACAGCTCCTGCCTTTTTGGTAAGCGTAACTTGTTTAACAATAGATCCCACCATGTTGTAAATGGTCAGTTTGCCTGAATTTGGAACCGATAGAAAACTGTAAGTTATGTTTCCGGTATTGTTAATTGGATTCGGAGAAATTTTATCAATCTGTCCAACGGAAGCGCGTTCTGCAACACTTACGATGCATTCAGAATCTACGCAATAGTTAACGTTGAAGCAGTATTCGTTGGTCACATTATTTACATCATACCAGCAATAGCGAATGATACTTTGTCCGGGATTACCGTTGTGACGATAGTGAGCGTAAAATGAACTCGTTGATTCACTGGCAGCGAGCGTTACTATTTCCGATGAAACACCATTGCCAGTGCCAAAAGGTGAACAAATAGTTCCCCAACAAAACTGATTAGTAGCTCCTGGAACTTCTTGAACCCCCATTCTCTTACAACCGAAATCCAAAGTTCCGCTGGTGGCATTGATCACCTCCCAACTTACCTGCAATTCAGGGTCGTTGGCAACAGTACCTGTCACCATATTCACTTCTCCATAAAGCGAAGCAACCTGACTAAAGCCACTGATAGTGATGAGAGCAATGCAAATACTGAGTAATATTTTCTTCATGTTTTCTTGTGTTATGCAAAGTAAAAAAAGTTGAGAGCACAAACAACGATTCAAAATTTTTGCTTCTTGGTTTTTCAAAGATAGCAAAGAGTTACCAAACTTGTGTACAAAAGTTGAATGTATTGATCGGTGATAAGCCATGAACTCGAGCGCTTGTGACCGTATCTTGCGACCCTCATTTTTATCATGAAAAGATTTTTTTGTTTCCTCTTACCATTGATGTTCACTGCCCAAATGACTGCTCAGTTGAACGATGGATCTATAGCACCTGATTTCACCGCGTCCGATACGGATGGCAATTCCTGGAATTTATATTCGCTACTTGATGATGGCAAAATTGTAGTGCTCAATATTTTTGGAGCATGGGATAGCTATGCATGGCAATATCAGCAATCCGGTGAGTTGCAGCAATTCTTTTCGCTTTACGGACCCGAAGGCACTAATCAAGTGGTTGTGCTAAACATTGAAGCTGAACCATCGAACACCCTTGAACAGCTTTACGGGCCGGAATTATTGAGTGGCGACTATGCGACGGAGACTCAGGGAGATTGGTTGACGGGCAATCCAATTCCGGTGATTGATAATGCGGCCATCGCGGATTCGTTGCAGGTAAATTATTTGCCGACAGTATTTATGATTTGTCCGGATCGTATGTTGAGCGAATTGAGTCAGGTGAATGCACAACTTTTATTTGAAGCAATGAATGGACTCTCGTGTCCGGTTATCATGGAAGGATTCGATCCAGCTCTTATCAATGGATCTATTTCGGGTTTATGCGGAACAAGTGGAGCACAGATTTCATTCGTCATCAAGAATGTCGGCACAGAATCCATCACAGATCTGGAGATAGCAATTTCAGGTGTGGAGACACCTTTTACCTATATGTGGAGCGGCAATCTTCTTTCATATATGCAACAGGTTATCACTCTTGAAAACGTTGCCCTATTGCCGAATACCAATGTTGTTATGGAAATCACAACAGTGGACATCAATACTGATAATAACGAAATTTCATTGGCCGGTGGATTCGTACAGTCGACGCTACATATTCAGCTCGAGCTTGGGCTCGACAATTGGGCGGATGAAGTGAGTTGGGAAATACGCGACTCAAATGATAGCATTATGTTCTCCGGTGGAGATTTCACTGTTCCATATCAATACTTCAACAATACTTATGTCCTACCGGCTGATGGTTGTTATTCGTTCTATTTAAGAGACACGCAGGGCGATGGTTTGCATGGAAGTCAATGGGGAGGCTTTGATGGAAGTTGTTATGTGCGAGGACTCGATATTGAAGGAAATCCGATGGTGACAATTTACAGTTACGATGGGTCTTATGACTTTTCATCCATTCTTTCCGCACCATCATTTCAGAAGGCAGAGTTTGAAGCTTTAAACGCTTTATCAGTTGAATCGTTGAGTGAAAATTTATCGTGGAACATTTATCCTAATCCATCGAATGGAAAAGTGAGTATATCTGCAGCAGGCCTAGATACCAAGCGCACACAGATTTCCATCATCAATTCAATCGGAGCAGTGGTGCATACTATCCGTCCGGGTGCTATGAGCAGTCGATTGAATACGTTGGAACTGAACGTGGAATTCCTAGATAACGGATTATATCATTTGAGAGCCGGTGACGGTACGCATACTTTTACGACACCATTGCTAATTGTGCATTGATCGCTTTTTGAAGAGTGGTACAATCATTGAAAAGCGCACAACCCGTTAAAAGAAAACATGAAAAAATTTTTCCTACTTCTGCTGGCCGCACCATTGATACTCTCGATGAACACGCCACAACCTGCATCCATTCCAAGCGCTATTCTAAAAGATCTCAACGGCAATTCCATTGATACTGGCACATTGAACAACAATGGCAAACCGATTTTGATTTGCTTCTGGGCGACGTGGTGCAGCCCCTGCAAAAAGGAATTGAATACTTACGCTGAATACTATGATGACTGGAAAGAAGAGACAGGTGTGAAAATTTATGCTGTCACTATTGATGATCAAAGAACTGTGAACAGTGTTAAGCCATATGTGAATTCTGTTTCATGGGATTATGAAGTGTTACTTGACGTAAACAAAACATTTTCGCAAGCGATGGGTGTCAATATGCCTCCGCATACCTTCTTGATTGATGGAAAGGGAAATATTGTTTGGCAACACGTTGGTTACAATGCAGGAGATGAAGAATTGCTGCATGAAGAACTCTTGAAATTAAAATAATAGCCGCATTTCAATGCATGGAAACCCTTCTTACAATCGTTTGAAGGGTTTTTATTTTCTACTTTCGGCGACCGTTCTCATTCCAAAGTCATTGCTATGAATTACAGACACTACGTCGCTGTTCTTTTATTTCTACCCTTATTTGCCTCTTCGCAGGAAACACCCCCAAGTTCTGTTGCATCTGAATCACATGCGAATCCTGCAACTCCGGCTGAAACCAAGGGATCACTTCACGGAAATTTTCAGGTCTTGTTTCAACAATACAATCCCGATTCGTTGATTGGCGCGCAGGTTCCTCCTGCAAAATCAGCGATGAACTCCTACGGTAATTTTACTTACACACACGGAAACCTTTCGGCCGGAGTACGTTTCGAATCTTATCAAAATGCGCTACTCGGTTTTCCCAGCAGATTCAAAGGCTCAGGTATTGGCAGTCGCTGGGTGCGATACAACAATGATAAGCTTGACATTACTGTTGGAAATTTTTATGAGCAGTTTGGAACTGGTATGACATTCCGCACTTATTGGGAACCAAATCTTGGAATTGACAACCAGATGGATGGTGTTCGTGTGATATTCAGGCCGATCAAAGGAATTGCGATCAAAACAATTTATGGTCAGCAACGTGCGGACTTCGACGGCAAGGTCATCAATAGCCGCGGATTAGTACGCGGAATAGATGGCGAAGTGTTGATCAATGATTTATTCGAAGGGCTTTATGAAAGGCCACTCAAAGTAACGCTCGGCGGAAGTTTCGTGAGCAAATACCAGGACGGAACCACAATTGAAAGAGATTCAAACGTATTTATACTTCCCAACAACGTATGTGCTACCGGTGGGCGTCTTGGAATTGGATACAAAAATTTTTCCTTTACCGGTGAATATGTTGCGAAGATCAATGACCCCAACGCAGACAATCGCTACATCTATAAAAAAGGTGAAGGCGTTTTTATGAATCTTGCATACAGCACACGTGGATTTGGTATAACTGCTAATGCGAAGTACGTTGACAACATGGCGTTTCGCAGTGATCGCGATGCGTTGTTATTTGATGTGCCTATCAATTTTCTTCCTGCTATCACCAGACAACACACCTACAATCTTGCAGCAACACTTTATCCTTATGCAACAGTGCTAAATGGAGAAAGTGGTGTGAGCGGCGAAGTATTTTACACATTTAAGAAAGGAAGCTTACTTGGCGGAAAGTATGGAACGTACGTTTCAGCGAACGTAGCAGCGGTGAATAGTCTTGATACAACACACGTCGGCGGTCGTGAACAATTGATCAATGGCTATCAAACGAATTCCTATTTCTTTGGCAAAACGAAATTCGTTAGGGATGTGAATTTTGAAGTGAGAAAAAAGATTTCCAAAGAGTGGAACATTGTTTATGCGCATTATTATTTTGAATTCAATACACTTGTTACACCTGTCACACAAGATTACAAAGGACTTGTGTTTGCCAATATTGATGTATTCGATATTCAGTACAAGTTCAAGCCGAAACACGCAATACGAATGGAGCTTCAATCGTTGGTGACACAGCAGGACAAGGGCAATTGGGCAACTGCGTTATTAGAGTATTCATTTTCGCCGCACTGGTCGCTTGCTGTTCTTGATCAATACAACTATGGCAATGATGATGCTGCAAAGCGCGTTCACTATTTGTTTGGCAACCTGGCATACAGCAGCGGATCGAATAGAATCATGGTAGGATATGGCAAACGTCGAGCGGGAATATTTTGCATAGGCGGCGTGTGCAGAGCCGTGCCGGCGTCTAACGGGGTTGAGATTAGTATTACAAGTAGCTTCTAACAATGGAACAGAAGATCATGAAAAAAATCAAAATCATCTTTTCAATATTCACCATCGCATCAATTTTCTCTTGTTGTGATGTGATAGATTTTCCAGTGGTTGAAAAAGGCTTCTACAGAGATGATCTTTATGGACCACCTCCGACTTTTGGGGTTGCCGATAGTTCAATACAACGCGTTTTGCTAGAGGATTTTACAGGTCATGATTGTGGTAATTGTCCTAGCGGGCATCTTGTTGCAGCAGGAATTCTCAGCGCCAACCCGGAGCGAGTTGCTGTAGTTGCAATTCATGCGGGCACGTTGTCAGAACCTCATCCACCTGAATTTCCGGGTGACTGGCGCACTCCAGAAGGAATTTTTTACTTGCTGACTCAAGTTGGTGTAGATGAAATGCCGAAGGGAAGAATAAACAGGGTGCCATCTGCTGCGACAGTTTTTTCTTACAGTCAGTGGGTGGCAAAAGTGAATGAATCGCTTCTGGTTACTTCTCCTTTGAATCTTCAAATGCAGGCGAGTTATCATGCAACCGAGCAACAGATAAACGTGCATGTGAATAGTCAATGGTTTCAGAATGTCACCGGCAACTATCGACTTGTTATTTTGATTACAGAATCACACATCGTAGCGCCACAATTGTGGTATGGACATACACCGCAATTTGTCGAAGACTACGAACATGAAGAGATGTTGCGTGGATCGGTTTCAGGAGCGACAGGCCTTACAGTTGCAGACAATCCTGCAACTGGAGACATCAGAACGGACAGTTACACGTTTGATTGGAACCCGAATTGGTTACCAGAAAATTGTGAGATCGTTGCTTTTGTTACTGAAGGTGAAAACGGTAGAGTAGTGAATGTTGTCAAACAGAAATTGGTGCCATGAGACTTTTGATTTTGTCATTGTTTTTTTCTGTTTTGGCGATGGCTGTTTCTGCACAGAAAGCATTCAAAGGGGGCATCGTTGCGGGTCCAGTTGTTACTCAAGTTAGTGGTGACGGCCTTGGCGGTTGGGATAAACTTGGCCTCAGTGCCGGTGCTTGGGTGAACATGCCATTATCAGATAAAGCCGGCATCGGTATTAGTATGAAGTACATCAACAAAGGAAGCAAAACGAAAATTGACACAGTCACTTATAACACATTTGGTTATTATCTCAATTACATAGATATTCCTGTTCTTTTTACATACAACACTGCGATACGCAAGATGAAAATTACGGCGTCAGTTGGTCCTTATGTAGGTGTTCTGTTGAATCAAAAAATTAAAGCGAACAAAGCCAGTTACGATCTTTCTCAAGTTCCGTTTAAGAGTTATGATTTTGGTGGTCAAGCAGGAGTTGCATTTTGGGGAGGCGAGAATTTCTTCATAGAATTTGCCCTCAACACATCCATGATTCCTACGCGCGACAACCCGGCTGTCACGAATAAATATTCTTACTATGAGCAAGGCAATTACAATCAAACATTGCAATTGAATTTCGGATGGCGTTTTGGTGGAACAAGTGAATCAACGCCATAATCTCGCTACAATTTTTTTATTTCCTTGAATAAATTGTATTGCATTTTTTCGACTTCTGTTTTCCAGTCCGTCCAATCTTTTTCGAAAAACAAATTGAGTTTATCAGCAACTATGCGTGTTTCGGATTCGGCTTTTTTCATTGCGTAATCAGCATTGCTTCCCATCCCGTTGATTTCGGCATAACCATAGGCATCATAGATTTTGGAAATAAGAAGATGCGAATTGTCGCGAATTCCAGACTTGTCTTCCATGTCCAATATTAAATTTTGAAGCGTGTTGATTTTTTTTGAGATAGAATCACCCAAATTGGTGATATTTTTTTTTAGACTATCAGGAACATTTACAAAAACAGAATTGACCAGGTCCAGGGTTTTTTTCGCAGCCTTCAATTGTTCCATTCCATCATCAGCAAGTTGAATTGTTTTTTGCAGCCGCACAGAATACGCTTTTATTTTTTCATATGCGGCATCATTCCACGTCAAACGTGGATCATACTTGACAACCACTTCTGAGCTGTCTTTGAATTCACCGAATTGATAGATAATCTGATATTTACCCGGAACTACGCTAACGCCACCGCCAGGTTCATCTTTATCATCTTTTCTTTCATTTTTCGAAGGGAAGCGAACTCCTTTGGTGTCAAATCTCCAGTTGACAAAATTCAATCCTGTATCCGGTTCGTGCTTGAAAGTGCGCAGCGTGTCGCCTGCCATATTTCGGATGTGAATCGTCACTTTCTTTTCTTCCTTTTTTTTGGTTTCTGTAGAATCAGGTTTTAACGAATCCTTTGTCGTTTCAATATCTGCACTCTTTGATTTTCCTTTTTTTGAATCAGCGGAAGTTTTAGTTGAGTCCTTTTTCAATTCTTCTTCTATTTGAAAGTAATAACCGAGTCTTGCAGCACTCGATCTGTTGGTGCCGCTGTAGTCAAGATCTCCGGGAAAGCGCTCGCCAAGTGGTTGGGTATATGCGGCCATGTATGCGTCCGGAATTGCTAATGCAAAAAGTTTTTTATCGAAAGATTTTTCGCCTTCACGCGCAAATTTTCTCAATGGAGAAATGTCGTCGAGTATATAAGCGGCTCTGCCGAAGGTGCCGATAATCAAGTCGCTTTCTCTTGGATGAATTTTTAAATCTTGTGTTGCAACTGAAGGATAATTTTCTGTCCACTTGTGCCAACTGTTGCCGTAGTCAAAAGAAATATGCAGACCATTTTCTGTTCCAAGGAAGAGTAATTTTTCCTCCATAAAATCTTGAGCAACACTGAGGCAATGTCCTTTGATTTTTTTATCCGTCGCAATATTTTTCCAGGTAACGCCATAATCTTTGGTATGAAACAGATAAGGCTTCCAATCATTCTGACGATAATTGTTCACTACTACAAATGCTTCAGCCGAATTTTTTGATCCAACAACTATTTGAGGAATCCATCCGAATTTTGGAAATCCGGCAATGGATGAAGCAACATTCACCCACGATTTTCCACCATCCTTTGTGAGTTGCAATTGCCCGTCATCTGTACCAACCCAGATTACATTCTTATCGTGACTACTCGGAGTTATACAAATTATGGTGCAGTGATTTTCCGCCGCGGTTGCGTCAATGGTCAATCCGCCGCTGCTCGCCTGTTTCAATTTGGTGCTGTCGTTGGTTGTAAGATCCGGAGAGATTATTTCCCAATCGAGTCCGCAATTCTTAGAGTAATGTACGTATTGCGATCCGAAGTAAACTCCGCTATCATTAAATGGATCTTGCGCCAAACCAGCGTTCCAATGGAATCTCAATTCTTTACCTTCAGGATGAACAGGTTTGACATTTCTTGATGAGCCTGTTTCAGTATCTATATAATTGATTTCGCCTCCTTGCGACATGGCATATAAGTAGCGCGAATTATTTGGAACAACCGATACGTCGAATCCATCACCGAAAAGCACTTCCTGCCAATCAGCAGCACGAATGCCGCCGCCATGCCATGTGTAAGCAGGACCTTTCCACGAGCCGTTGTCTTGCATTCCTCCATAAACATGATACGGAATATCCATGTCATAATTGATGTGGTAAAATTGTCCAAGCGGTAGACTATTAATAAACGTCCATGTAACTCCACCATCACGCGAGATGTTGAATCCGCCATCATTGCCTTCCATCATTAACCGTGAATCATTTTTACTCCACCAGAATGCATGGTGATCAGGATGAATTTTAGCGTACGGAATCATTGTCGTCCAGCTTTTTCCACCATCAATGCTTTCACTTACGATGCTGTGTAAATAGATAAGATGATTTTCGTTGGAAGGATCCACATACAACTCATGATAGTAGAAAGGTCGGTCGCCTACGTTTTTGTCATTCACCATTTGCCAGTGATAGCCACCGTCTGTTGATTTATAAAGCGCAGTCTTTTTTGCTTCAATCAGAGCGTAAATTATTTTCGGATTGGAAGGAGAAATAGCAAGACCAATTCGGCCAAGCTCACCTTCAGGCAGTCCTTCTTTGTCCGTGAGCTTCGTCCATGTTTTACCTCCATCTAGTGTCATGTGAAGACTGCTGCCTTTTCCTCCGGAAGTGAAGTGATAAGGCTTTCGTTGATACTGATACATGGCAGCAAATAATTTCGAAGAGTTATGCGGATCCATAACAAGGTCAGCACATCCGACGCTATCATTCACGAACAATACTTTATCCCATGTTGTTCCTCCGTTGCTTGTTCTGAAAACACCACGCTCGCTGTTAGGTCCCCAGGCGCTGCCGTGCACGCCTGCATAAACTACATCAGAGTTTTTTGGGTGAACAATAATTCTGTGAATGGTAAATGAATTTTCAAGACCTGATTTTTTCCATGTCTGTCCACCATCCGGACTGCGAAAAATCCCTGCACCGCTCGTATGAGAATTGCGTGGATTTCCCTCGCCGGTTCCTGCCCATACTATATCCGGAGATGAAGGATCAATGCAAACAGATCCAATTCCTATGAGTTCTTGTTTGTCAAAGAGAGGTTGCCATGTAACTCCGCCGCTTTCACTTTTCCATAATCCACCACTTGCTGTTCCAATGTAGATGACGTTTTCGTTTCCATTGACAACATCAATTGACGTAACGCGGCCGCTCATTACTGCCGGTCCGATACTCCGCATGTTCATGTTCTTGAAATGTTCGAGTGGAGAATTTGTTTGCGCGTAATTGAAGTCTGCAATGACAAGTGCGACAAAAGCAAGTAGTGTTTTTTTCATATAATTCACTGTGTGGCTTCAAATGTATTCAGTTCGAATCATCAAGGTTTGCCGTTTATCCCAAATAACGCATTGGAGAGTTCGCCAGGATTTTGTGAGGGGAATGAACTTGCGTCATCACTTAGACAGGGGAATCCTGCGTTCATTACAACGAATTGGTTCTAATGCGTAATGCGGGTTTATCATTCTATCTTGCACGCTGTAAATTTTGGGCATGAACCTGAGAACCGATCTGAGTAAATTCAACAATAGCTGGTATCGGCCTGGTGGCGCGATGAAAAGAGTGTGCTGGTATTTTATACAAGCACTATTTATTCATTCTTCTTTTCCATTGAATGGATTTAAGGTTGTATTGCTGAGAATGTTTGGAGCCCATGTTGGCAAAGGAGTTGTGATTAAACCTCATGTAAGAATAAAGTATCCATGGCGAATGGTCATTGGCAACCATGTGTGGATTGGTGAAGACGTGTGGATTGACAACCTTGCAAAAGTTGTAATTGGTGACAATTGCTGTTTATCTCAAGGTGCTTTTTTGTTATGCGGAAATCATGATTATTCTAAAACAACTTTTGATCTCATCATTGGTGAAATTCATTTGGAAGAAGGCGTGTGGATTGGTGCAAAGAGTATTGTTTGTCCGGGTGTGACTTGCAGATCACATGCTGTATTGGCTGTAGGAAGTGTTGCCACAAAAGACCTTGATGCTTATGGCATTTATCAAGGCAATCCAGCGTTGAAGGTGCGTGAAAGAATTTTGAATTCATGAAAGTTTCCATTATTACCATAGCATACAATAGCGCTTCGACAATTGAGGATACAGTTAAGTCTGTGATTGCGCAAAGTCATTCTCCTATAGAATACATTATCGTTGACGGTGCATCTAATGATAACACATGTTCGATCATTGAAAAGTATCAAGCTCATGTTGCCCGATTCGTTTCCGAGAGAGATAAGGGAATTTATGATGCGATGAACAAGGGTGTTCTGCTTTCCTCAGGTGACATCGTTGGCATATTGAATAGTGATGACTTTTACGCTGATGAAAATGTAATCAGCGATGTTGTCCGCATATTCGATGAAACCGGATGTGATGCTTTATACGCAGACCTTGTTTACGTCAATCGTGACCTTTCAGATAAAATTGTTCGCACTTGGAAGGCTGGAGATTATCGTCATGGAAAATTTCTGAGTGGTTGGATGCCGCCTCATCCTACATTTTTTGTGAAGCGCGAATTTTATGAACGTCACGGACTTTATAGTCTTGAATTGAAATCCGCTTCTGATTATGAGTTGATGCTGCGCTTCATTCACAAACATCAATTGAAGATGGCTTATTTGCCGCGTGTCATCACGAAAATGAGAGCGGGTGGTCAGAGCAATGTCACATTGAAGAATAGACTTCGTGCAAACATGGAAGATAGAAAGGCATGGCAGATGAATGGTCTTCATCCAAACTTTCTCACACTCACCAGGAAGCCGATTTCTAAACTTTTTCAGTTTCTCAAGAAGTGAAAAAAAATAGGAAATCACCTTACAGAATCACTTCTGTCAATTCTATTGTAAGTACTTTTTTGAATCCGGAATTTCTAATCACGGATAATTGGATAATTCGAGTTTATGAAGGCAGAACCATTTGCGTGGTTTTTTGAATCTTGAATGTTGAATTTTCGAAAAAAAAAAGGCCCTCGTTTCCGAGAGCCTGTATAAAAATCTTTAGTTGTATTCGTATTAGAACTTGGCACGTGATCTTCGCACTGTAGCTCTGTTTTTCACCCAGCTATACTTGCTCTTGTAGAATTTACTCCTACCGCGAATCACTTTGCCAATGGTTATTTGCGTTGTGATATAGTTGTCTTTCTTAATGAGTGGATTAGCCGGATCGTGCAATCCACGCGAACTTTGATTGTTTTCTAAAAGGTTTTGCGCGCCATCCTGATATCTGAAATCATTGATGCTCATTGAAGGAAGAATGTCTTCATACAATGGATTGTCGCCTTCGAGTCTCAGCAGGCCGTTTTGCTCATCAAGCAGTCCTTGATAGGTCTGTGATTGCAATCCTAGTGCGAGTGCATAATCACTTTCGCTGGTTGGATTTGGTTTGTTGTAATAAGTCGAAACATCATCAAGGTAATCTGTGAATGTTTTACGCCAGCAGATTTCCCAGCCAATGCGCCATTCTTTGTTGAACGTGAAATACATTCCAATTCCTACCGGCACGGCAAAACCGAAATTACTATAGCTGGCACCTTCCGTTCTGTACTTGCGAAGATTGTAATAAGTGTCATCAACGTAATCCCCGGCAACTAGATCTCCCGGATCGTCAATTAAACTATCCGCAGGATCATATACCAATTTGGCTTGTGGATTACTGTAATACGCAGCCAATCCAACAAATGCGTAAAGTTTGTAATCCGGATTATAAAATCCGCGGTTTCCGACGTCATTGTCATACCACAAAGTAAACTCAGCGCGTGCAGAGAATTCAAACATCCTGTTGCGAAAGTTGAGATTCCTCGTGCGACGAGGAATGTATGTAGTATAGATATCCGCATCCTGAATAAGCAAATGATCAAAACCGGCGCTTACAGCGAATCTTTTTGAGAATTTATAACGACCATAGATGCCAACTGCATAACGCGTTTGACCAATGTGCATGTCATAGAAATAATCGCGGCGTTGAAGATTCTTACCTCCAATGTCACCCAAATAGTTAGCTGCTCCAAGCTTGATTCCGTAGTCATACTGATACTGTGCGCCTGCAGACAGAGACAGACCAAGTATGATTAAGCATAAAATTCTTCTCATTTCTTTCACTTTAGGGCGTAATAACCAAGCGGCTAATGTAAAATTTATTCATCAAACGACAACAAATTACGCCAATTCATTCGACAGATTTATGAAAAAGCGCTGATAACCTTATAAATACGCTATTAAGACTCAATGGTTGTCTACTTTCTGAAATTTGTTCACAACCAGAGATTTGCCATCCGAATTTTACCGGTCATTTGGGATTATGACAAATCGCGTTACACAACTTTTTGGTATAAGCCACCCGCTGGTTCAAGCTGGCATGATCTGGTGTTCGGGTTGGGAATTGGCTAGTGCAGTGAGCAATGCTGGCGGACTTGGACTCATCGGATCTGGCTCAATGTATCCGGAAATATTGAGAGACCATATCCGGAAATGTAAGTCCGCAACTTCAAAACCTTTTGGGGTGAATCTGCCCTTGCTTTACCCGCAGATTGTGGATCATATCGCTATCATTATAGAAGAAGGAGTTCAGATAGTTTTCACTTCAGCTGGAAATCCCAAAACCTATACCCAACAATTTCGTGATGCTGGAATTACTGTTGTCCATGTTGTATCGAGCTCGAAATTCGCATTAAAGGCTCAGGAAGCCGGTTGTCATGCGGTTGTTGCTGAGGGTTTTGAGGCAGGTGGTCACAATGGTAGAGAGGAAACTACAACCATGTGCCTGGTTCCGGCTGTCGCCAGTGCTGTGGATATTCCGGTAATAGCGGCCGGTGGAATTTTCGATGGTCGCACTATGGCTGCGGCCTTTGCGCTTGGGGCAGAAGCAGTGCAGGTAGGAAGCCGATTCGTGGCTTCACGTGAAGCATCAGCTCACGACAATTTCAAAAATTATGTAATCAATGCCGCTGAGGGAGAAACGCAATTAACACTGAAAGAACTGACACCGGTGAGAATGCTTAAAAATGATTTTTACCGTGAAATACAGAATGCCTATGCGAAAAAAGCGGATGAGGAGGTGCTTAGAACATTGCTCGGTCGGGGAAGGTCGAAGAAGGGAATGTTCGAAGGCGATCTCACTACCGGTGAACTCGAAATAGGGCAGGCTTCTGCAATGATCAGGGATGTCTTGCCTGCAGCACAGATTGTGGACGAAATGATGATTGAATTCAGCAAGGTTTGTCGGAACCTAGCTGCTATTGCAGAAATCAGCAAGTAGTTGATTCAGCTAACAGTGAGATGACCGATGGAAATGCAACCAAATGCGCTCAAGTAGCGTGTAATATATATGAAGTAAAAGCGTTCACGGAACCGCCGTATATCTTTGTCGTGAGTTACTTTGGAAAAACTAATTAAATACGTTACATCTGTAGGAGCATTTGCTTTGGCACTTTTGACCGTTGTCCATGGACAGCAGTTGAATCCACCGGTTTTTGGATGCATACAAGTTGCAGACAATGGCAATGCCACTTTGAATTGGATTCCATCAACAGACCCGGGTAACAATTTCGTTCAGTACAATATCTATGTGGGCAATAATGCAGGAGGAGCTTATAGTCTTCTCTCATCACCTAACAGTTTGAGTGCTTCAGCTTTCGTGCAGTCAACTGTTTCCACTTTTACAGATAACTATTACTATTACCTGCAAACGCTTTCAACTAACGGCGCTTCCAATTTTACATCGATAAGCTCTGATACTTTGTCGAGCATCTGGCTTGCCGTAACGGCTTCTCCCACTGGCTACGCTCAGCTTAGCTGGAATTCTCCTTATCTGAATACGGCAACGGTTCCGAGCGGACTCAATTATGAAATATGGAGAGAATATCCAACAGGGAATTGGCAGATGGTGCAGACAATGCCTTATGGCACCACCAATGCCAATTACGAAATTGTGGATGTCTGTTCAGCACAAATGAATTTCAGAATTCGACTCAATTTACCTTCGGGATGTTTCTTCACAAGCAACATTGCCGGTGGGACTTTTGATAATTATGCTCCGCCTACCATTCCGGTTTTAGCTTCTGTCTCCATCAATCATGTGCTCAACCGAGCAGTAGTAGAGTGGGAAGCGAGCACATCGCCGGATACTCAAGCATACATCATTTACAAATGTGTCAATGGCAATACGCTCATCGTTGATACTGTATGGGGAATAAACAACACTCAATTTACAGATTTACTTTCGGGAACAGCAGTGAATACAGGACCTGTTAGTTATAGCATAGCTGCGTTTGACGGATGCTATCACGGATCTCCGGCAAGTCCAAACACCAGTGCTCTCGCATTTTGCCAGTCGTCAGTTTATTTACCGCAAATTGGTTACGCGTATTGCAGCAGTTATGTTGTTTTTCACTGGACTTCCTACGTCGGTTGGGATTTTGGAGTTGATTCCTATATTATTTATCACGCTATTGCACCGGAGCAAAACACACCTTTTGCGGATCTCGTTTTTACACCCATCGATACGGTAGCAGGCAATGTGCTCAATTATAACAACCCAATTACAGAATACAATGTTTATCACTGCTACTATGTTGTGGCGGTTGGAACAGCCACCGGTGAGAATGCACAATCGAATTACACAAGGGTGCAAACGCCATATCCTGTTGCGCCTTCATATTTGTATCTAGGCAGTTCTTCTGTTATATCAGAAGATTCCACGCTTACTACCATAGAAATTGAACCGACAACGAACATATTTGAATTGAAGTTGGAGCGATATGATTACAACAACATAGAATGGGATGAAGTAATCGTTTTGGAATCGAACACTACTGGCACTATGGTCATACCGGATTCACAACTGAATACGGATGTGTTTAGTTACACATATCGTGTAGTCACTTCTAATTTTTGTGGTGATGTTGTGGACACAACGAATATTGGGAAGACAATTCTTTTGAATGGACTCGCCAACCAACAGCGAGTCGTCAATACACTCGTTTGGACAAATTATGAAGATTGGGCGCTGGGCGCCTCTGTCTATCGCATACATCGCATCATTGGAAAAACGGGTGTTGACGAAGTAGTTGCAGAAATCAATCCCAATGCGCAATTTTTCTATGAGGACGATGTATCCATGCTGCTGTTCACTGAAGGGAAGTTTTGCTATAGAATTGAAGCAGTGGAGGCGCCATCTGTATTGGGGACGCACAGTTCATTTTCAAATGAAATCTGTCTGGCACAACGACCCGTCATTTGGATTCCAAACAGCTTTGTTGTTGACGGTTATAATAGCACATTTTCACCTGTCATTTCCTTTGCAGATTTCTCCAATTACAAAATGATTATCTACAGTCGTTGGGGCGATGTGATATATGAGACAACAGATATCAATCAGCCATGGGATGGTGCAATGAATGGTAAAACTGTTCAAGAAGGAACCTACACCTATTTCGTTTCAGTGAAAGATGGTGAAGGCAGGGAATTCAATAATACCGGATACGTCGTCATGCTTGTTGATCGCGAGAAATAATTTCCGCAAGATTTTAAATCCAAATCAAGCGAACTGTTGATCTCACCAAACTGTCCAACCACCTTCAACCAACATGTTGTGTCCGGTGACATAACTGCTGGCGTCGCTAAGCAAATAGATCAGAGCCGGCGCAACTTCATGATTATAACTCAACCTTTCCATTGGTGAAAATCGAGCGAAATTTTCTTCGAACTTTTCTTCGTGATTGTTCCAAACGCCATGTGGCGTAATCATATTCACACGCACATTTTTTGATGCCCAGTAGCTAGCGAGATATCGAGAAAGAGCATCAATGCCGCCTTTACTTGCGCTATACGCCGCAGGGCAACCGAGTGAAGTTCCCTTGTATAAATTTTGATTCGGCGCAACTACGCTGTATGTGCTCGGAATATTTACCACGCTACCGTAGCCGTTTTCAGCCATGTAAGAACCAATAATCTGACAAAGCAAAAACGTACCGCGAAGATTGATCTCAACAACTGTATCCCAGTTCTCTTCACTCACTTCTTCGAATGGTTCGAACTTGAGGTGCGATTTGTTTTGATGTCCGCAAACCAAACCGTCTATTTGATTGAAAGTTTCGAGTGTGATTTTTTTCAACGCAATCACTTCGTCTTTTTTCGCAACGTTGAGCGTTACACCTAGCATTTTTCTTCTGTGCTTTTCCTCGAGTTGGCTTGCAAACTCACCTGGGTTTGCCAACTCAATATCAGCGCATACAATGTGTGCTCCGAATTGCGCTGCTGCTTCGCAAAACGCACGTCCGATGAGGCCGCATGCTCCGGAAATAACAATCACTTTTCCCGTAAGATCAAACTTCTGCTTGAAATCAATCTTTGACGGATCTGTAGTTTTCATATATCGATTTTAGTTTCTTGGAATTCTTCTCAAACATTTCTGCAAAAAAGTATGCAATGATATTGACGATCAGAAAAACAACAATGAATTGAGGCACCCTATGTTCAAATTCAAAGACATTCATGATGAAGTAAATGATGGAATAGTGAATGAGAAAGAGCGAGTATGAATAACCCGCAAGTGCAGAAGCAACTTTTTTTGTTTTTTGGTTGAATGAAGTTTTATGGCCGGAAGTCGTTTGGGTCATCAGGAGAAGCGAAATGAAAAAGATGATGATGGTGGTGCGATATCCAAACGTCGCGAAGCCAAACATTCCCAATACGAGAAGCAAAATGTTCAGAATAAAAGGCAAACTTCCATTGGGTACATAAAGGATTCGGCTAAAGGTGATTATCACGCCAAGAAACCAATACAACGTGAGACCTTTGTCCATGCGCGTACTCACAAAAATGTAGTAAACAGGAGTGACAGACAGTATGATGAGAATGATCAGGTGATACCATTTGACAGATGTGTTTTTTATGATGAAGAACACAGCAAATCCATAAAACATATACAGCCACCATTCAATTGAAATAGTCCAGAGCGGCAAATCCGTTCCAAAATAATGGAAGCGAAAAAACTCTATCATGTAATGTTCGTTGAGATATGTTGCCAGTGGATATTCTTGTAACTGAAATGCGTTGATAATGAAATTCTGTATGTAAATCGTGAGAGAATAGTATTGGCCTGTGAAGTAAAATCCGACCATGTCTAGGATGAATACAAGAACAAGCGCCGCAATGAATGGAGGAAATATTCTGAAGAAACGATCTTTAAAAAAATGCGAAAAGGAGTAATCTTTATTCTTCAAACGATGTTGTCGCAAACTATAGGAAATCAGAAAACCGGACAACACAAAAAACATAAGCACGCAATAGCTGGCCATCTTTGTAAAGAAGAGTCCTGAAAATCCGAAGAAAATAAATAGATGACTCAGCACGACACCTTGACTACATAAAAATCTGACGAAGTCGAGTAGGGTTGAAAACGTATCAGAAATTCTGAATGCCGCTTTCATCAAATGATTTTTCTGAATACAGGTTTAATTGGTTCACCAACGAGATAATTTTCGAAACCTTCATCCAATCCCTTTTTGTAAATAGCGCAAGAATCGTCCATCGCATTTAATATCTGTTTGACATCTTCTTCGGAATGCGAGAAATGAGGACAGAAAATTCCTTGAAAAAGAATGCCACGCGCTATCATTTCCTGATGAAAAAGAGTGCGTAATCCAAATGAATTATTTCCTTCCTGATCGAAATATCCCAGTGAAGCGTGCCAGTTGAATTGAAAATTTCGAATTGAATTTGACAAGCCATGACTTGAGAAAATTTCTTTTGAGCCATCGATAAACTGCTGCCCCAGTTTTTGGTTATGACCGATTACATCATGCTTTTCAAACTCATCCATTGTAGCCAATGCCGCGGCAATGCTGCACGTTTCTCCTCCATGAGTTGTACTCACCAGGAACAGTTTTTCTTTTCCTTTGTCTCTGATACCGCCAAGTTCCATTACTTCTTTCGTTCCCGTCATACAACAAAACGAAAAGCCATTGGCAATTCCTTTTCCCCACGTGATGATATCCGGCACTACGCCATACTTTGCGTAGGAGCCGGGAAATGCAGTTTTGTAGCCGGTAATCATTTCATCCATCACCCACAGTGCGCCATTTCTATGCGCCAGATCAATAGCATCCTTTAGAAAATTAGCATCCAACACATTCATTTTTTCCGGTTCGGAAATAACGCATGCTATCTGCCCGGGATATTGATCGAATAGTGATAACAACGACGCGAGATTATCAGCCTGAAATGTCACAGTGAGATTGCTGATATCACTTGGTATTCCGCTCTTGACATCTGTGCTTCCAATAAACCAGTCATCATAAGAATAGAATGGATGTTCCGCAGGTCGCGCAACTAGTTTGCGACCTGTAAATGCTCTTGCAATTTTGACTGCAGCAGTCGTAACGACAGATCCGTTTTTAGCAAATTTGATCATGTCGTGCACTTTCACCATCGAAAGAAAACGCTCGGCAATTTCTCTTTCAATAATTGAAGGTCTACTGAAATTATTACCCTTGTGCAGTTCTGCAATAACGCGATTCACCACAGGTTCATATGCGTGTCCGAGACTGATGGATGCAAGACCACCAAGACATTCAATGTACTCATTGCCGTCTTCATCCCAGACTTTACTGCCTTTGCCATGCGTGATAGAAGCCGGTGATAAAATCGGAAACTGGTCATCACCTTTTGAGTAGGTGTGTGCACCACCCGGAATGAGATCATGAATGGTTGATCTGTATTGATCACTCTTTGTGAAATGAGTGATGCGCTGATTGGTCTTGATTTCCATTGTTTTTTTGATTTCAAGTCGTCTTTCCTGATCTTGGAAATTTGAAAGTTTTATCGAATGTTGTTATTGATTTCAATCTATGCTTCGATCTTCATTGAGTGATTTTCGATAGCCGGAATTGATTTCACTTTCTTGATTAATCAATAGAATTTCAGGTTTTCTTGTCAACAAATCTACAACCTCATCAATTGAAAAATCTGGGTTCTCATTCAGTTCCTCGAAAATTTTCTTTGCCATCATCAAGTCGTTTTCAGTATCAACCGAAAGTTTGAAGTGATAATTGGTATTGGCTTTTCGCCACCCAAGTTGAAATTTTCCCGAGTTCTTGATGTATGGCATTACATGTTCTCTTTCACTCAGAAGTTTCGCTTCCTGATGGGCAATTTGCAGAGCATCAAACGATGTCACTTCAACATCAAATCCGTCTTCCAGAAAATCTGGTTCTTGGTTGCTGTTAGAGAAATAATCTACTCCAAGTTTTAGATATTCGCCTAATACGAAGTCGAGCACTTTGTGCGAGTGAATAGGATTGTCACAGCAAATTCGAACAATGTTATCACCGCTTTTTGCATTCAAACTTTTAGCGGCACTGAAAAACCGATCGAGAACGTCCCAATCGCTGCCACGGAAGTATGATACACTCCTTTGTTTGCAAAAAGTTTCGATAGCATCATCTTCAGGATTGGTGGTGGTTGCGACAATAATTTTATCGAGAAGATGTGAAGGAGATAATCTGTCAATTACATTTTGAAGTATGGTCTTGCCATTCACATCACGCAACACCTTTCCCGGCAAGCGTGATGAACCCATTCGGGCTTGAATAACACAGAGATTCATTTCAACTCCTCCGCGAAAATTCCCATGTAGAATTTGTCATAGTAAGAGCCGCCTTCAAAGATGTGCTGGCGTAATTTTCCTTCTTCTACAAATCCAAGTTTGTGATATAGTTTAATTGCCGCCGGATTGTTTTCATAAACAGCAAGTGTTACTCTTCGAATATTGAGATCGTTAAATGCGTATTGTAAAGTGAGCTTGCACACTTCATATCCGATGCCTTTTCCCCAATAGTTTTTATTTCCAATCAAAAGACCAAGTTCGCACGTGCGACTAACCCAATCAAATTGATCGAGTTTGATGTTTCCAATGTGAGTGTCGTTCACTAAATCGCAAATGGCGAACATCACAACATTTTTGCTGCCGACTGCACCGTCCACAAATTTTTTCAATTCCTCAATGCTCGACGGGAATACACCGGAAGCTAGGCCTCGTGTTGTTTCTTCATCATTGAGCCAAGATAGATATTCATCCGTGGCATCGGAATGTGACAACGCGCGCAAATAGATTTTCTCGCCCTGTAAAAACCTGCTCATTTGTTGTGTTTGGACTTCAATAAAGCACGATGCTTTTCCATCTCATCATGATTTTTTGTGAGATTCAGATCATGCATTCTGTATCGGTACAATGGTAGAATGATATTGTAGATATTGTATTTTCCTTTCCAGCGAATGCGCAAATCTTCTTCCTCGCGTGCTCTGAAACCTTCATCATATAATCCGATGTTATAGAGGAAGTCTTTGCGAAACATGATGCCGCATGCAATAGGATTTGTATCTGAACTGACGTGGTTCAGGTGTTTGCCTCTGTCATCTACAATGTAGTAGTCCACGGAAACGGCGTCCAGACTGTTGTTCTCTTCAAGAAATAATTTTTGTGTTCTGAGCAAATCTTTGTGGATGTAATCATCGGCATCCAGAAATACGATGAATTGTCCGCGAGCTTTTTTGATTCCGAAATTCCTTGCACCCGCCAAACCCATATTTTGCTCCAGATTGAAGACTCTTATTTCGTGGGAAAAATTCTCCAGAATTTCCTTGGTGTTGTCAGTAGAGCAGTCGTTCACCACTATTACTTCATATTCTGATGCGGATAAAGTTTGATCTACTGCGCTGCGAATGGATCGCTCCACGTATTTCGCATAATTATATGTCGTAATAATGATTGAAACCATTACGCACCATTTCCTTTTGCTTTATTACGGCGTTTAGGCTTGCTCTCGTCGTCACTTGTGTAATATGTACTTCCATAAGTGTAACTGCCATAGGCGTTTCCGTAGCCATAACCGTAGCCATAACCATAACCATATCTGTACGCGTATTTACCGTAATAATACTTCCAACGCTTCTGCTTAATGTTATTCAGAAGAATTGAATTTCTCATGAGATTGTTTTGTCTCAGTACTTCTTCGAGATGTCGAACTCCGGCTTTTGTTGCCTTTTCCGTATTCATCACAAATATTCCAAGATCAGCCTTGTTGAGCAAAACAAGCGAGTCGCTGATCAGCATCAACGGTGGCGTATCTACAATGATATAATCATAGTTGTCTTTCAATCCTTGAAACAAAAGGTCAACACGCGCATTCAAGACAAGTTCCGACGCATTGGGTGGAACAGGTCCCGCGGTGATAGCATCCAGATTGTCAATCTGAGTGGTTATCAACGAATATTTGTAGTCCGTTTTACCTATCAGATAGGAAGAAATACCGCTAACGTTTTCAAGATTAAATGTCTTGTGCACTTTCGGTTTGTGCATATCGAAGTCAAGTACAATTACGCGCTTCGAAGCTTTAGCAAGTACAGAAGCGAGATTGACTGAAACGAACGTCTTTCCTTCTCCCGGATGCAATGATGTGACAAGTATCACTTTTGGGCCTTCCTCCGGAAGGATGTATTGCAGATTGGTTCGAATGGATCGGAAAGATTCACTCACATTTGATCGAGGATTACTCACAATTACAATCGGCTCCAGATCTATGTCCTGATAATTAGGTACACCACCTAGGAGTGGAAGACGGCTTATAGCCTTCATCTCTCTTGCATTCTCAATGCGCTCAAAGAAAATAGCGCGAACGAAACCAATAATCAATGCAAGGAATAAACCGATACCCATGTATGTCCAGATTGTATTTTTCTTCTCAGGACCTACAACACCCAGTGAACGCGCTGCTTCAATTACACTTGTTTGTGGAATGATCGCCGCGCGGGCTATGACAGTATTCGCTTTCTTTTGAAGAAGGAAAGTGTACAATCCCTCATTCACCGTCAGCTTTCTTTCAATACTCAATAAATCACGCTGCGATCGCGGGATATTCACGAGTTTTTGTTCAGCCCTTGCTCGGCTCTCCTCCTGATCTTTGATGCGTTGTATAATCGCCGACTTATTATCAGTAGTATATCTGAACACAGAGTTGCGAATCGTCTTCACTATAGAATCTACTTTCTGAACCCTTCTGTCTGATGGCTTCATATCGACCAATAATTCAGTTCGACGCTGTCTTAAATTAAAAAGATCCATTACCATGCTGTTCAAAGCAGCATCCTCGCCGGACAGATAATTCATGGGTGGAATCACAGAAACATCTTTTTCTTTCTCGAGAAATCTTTCAAGATCTTCAATGGCTTGTTTTCTTAGATTTAGGGACTGTATTTGCATTTCTGCTTGTGCGAGCATATCAAATGCTTGCTTTTGCTCCACACTGAGATCAAGAATGTGCCGTTCGCTTTTGAAGTCTTCCATGACACCCTCAAGAGAATCGAGAATGACCATTATTTCGTCAACCTGTTTATCGATATAAGCTTGTGTATTTTGATTCACAGCCACTTGATTCCTCAGAGTATAATCAATGTACACACTTGCCAGCGTGTCAAGAAAAAGTTTTGCACGGCTTTCGAGCAAGTCTTTCACGGTGATCGTGAGAATACTCGTGTACTCTGCATTCGTTATCGAAAGCGCACCTTTGAATTTTGAAATCATGTAATCAGGATGATGAACCTGAAACTGGAAATTCTGTTCCTGTATGCTCTTCAAGCTTATTTCATCAACCCGCGGTAATAATTCTACGCGAATTGTAAAGTTGACGTCCTCGTATAATTTACCAAACTCGAATTCATGTGTGAGTTTTTTTCCATCTAGAACATAACTTAGAGCATAGTGACTAAGGTCAACTACTTTGAGGTTGAAAGGTTTGTTCAATAATTTTGTTTCAATCCTGCGCCAATCGCACTTCACATCAAAATAAGCGAACTTATCTACCTGTTCTGTTCTTACTCTTCCAACAAGATAATAGCTTTGAGTAAACTCAAGTTTCTTCAGGGCCTTTTCTATAAGATCGTAAGAACCTAGAATTCGCTTCTGATTTGTAATATCCTGCAAAAGGGAAAAGTATCCAAGATCCTTGTAGATCTGAGTTTGGTAATCATATGTCTCAGATGACTTAAGAAGGATTTCTGCTTTTGCTGCATAGATGTTGGGAAGCCTATGCGTGTAAAACATAGCGAACATCAAACCAATGCAGGAGAAGATGATCATCAAATACCAATTCTTACTGACAAATTTCAGAATGGGCCTTAAATCATCCGCGTCAAGGAAATTCGTTTTTTGTGGTTGGGTTGTCATATTGCCGTTTACACCATAGAGAGGGGCGGCAAATATATAGTAGACATTGAGTCTAAACAGTGATACAGAAATACCTAATCTATGTCCGTTTGTGCAACGGAGGTAGAATGCTTTTGATATTCAATCGTTGTAAGCCGAACATTGCCCTTGTTTGACATAGTTCATGTTTTCATAAAGTTGAAGACTTTTTTTTCTGTTTATTACTTAGATGCTTACATTTGCTTCTTTAAAGAGATGCAATTAATTTCTTCAATGATGACCACAGTTTTGCGCAAATTGGTTTTGGTATTGCTTCTAGCGATGCCACTTTGTTTATGTGCTCAGCCGGGACCACCGGCAGGAGGATCTCCACCATGTAGTCCGCCATTCGGGCCGGCTTGTCCGATTGATGGTGGCGTTAGTCTGTTAATTGCAGCAGGTCTTGCTTTTGGTGGTAAAAAGGCATACGATGTCGGTCACAAAAAGGCTTGATTTTTTGTCGCTTCTGCGTAATCCATTTTTCAGATTTATTATTGTCAGCACCGGGCTATACATTGCTTGGTATGTTGGATACGAGTACTATTTAAAGCCGGCAACCAATTTTGATCAGGTCGTAATCGATAGCCTGGTGCGATTGGCCGAGAGAACTCTATCCGTTTTTGGTTATGAAATCACAGACTATTCTGTCATAGACGGTGTATACAGAAGCCATGTAGGTATCTCCGGTTCAATGGGTGTAACTATAGGTGCCCCATGTGACGGGTCGGTGTTGTTCGCGTTATTTGTGTCATTTGTGATCGCTTTTCCGGGTCCCTGGAAACATAAAATGTGGTTCCTGCCATTGGGAGTGATTTTGATTCACCTTTTCAACGTGCTCCGTGTCCTAGGTTTAGCGGTCATAGTTCATATCAATGAGGATTGGCTGGCATTTAACCATGACTACACGTTCACAATCATAGTCTATGCATTCGTTTTTTTGCTTTGGTGGATTTGGGTGAACAAATTTTCCGGTTTAGGATTGACGAAATCCAGGAAGCATGAGGCATAAAGTGATCAAAATCTCCATCTTGGTTTTGGTGGCTTTGGTCATCGGTTTTCTTCAGGAAAATCTGAAGGTAAGTGTCAATTATTTATTGGAAACAGGCGACAGAATACCCACGTTTTTTCAGCAGGATTCAAATACTAAACAGGTTTGGCTCGAACAAGTCAAGGTTAATGCGCCTTTTGATTATTATCATAATCACAAAAGAATTGATTGGTTGAACCAATTGTCCAGGGAGAATCTTGTGCGCCTGAAATGGGTCATTACCCTGCTATTCGTCGTTGCGTTTATGTTCATAAACGCATGGCTTATCATGTGGTGGACCAATGAGCGCCTTTATTTTAAATGGACATTACGACTCTATCTGTTTTTCTTTATTTTATCTTTTGCGATTTATGTAGGAGGTTTGCTTACCGGCACATTACCTCAAGCCTATGGTGTGAGTAGAAAATTAGTAGGTGGCTTGCAGTCACTCGTGCCTTTGATGATCCTATTACCCGCAAGTTGGTTATTAAGAAATCAATCTAAAAAATAATATTGAATCATGAGATTAGTCGAATTGTCTGACGACTCCAGAATCTGGATATATCAATGTAATAGATTGCTTAATGAGCAAGAAGAAGTGGAAATAGCTCATCACCTGGGCAATTTTATCGATGATTGGTCTTCTCATGGGAAAACAATGGAAGCCGCGGGAGAAATTCTTCACCATAGATTTCTAATTATTGCGGCTGACGAGAACAAGGCATTGGCCAGCGGATGCGGTATCGACAAATCCGTTAATTTCCTGAAGCGTATGGAAGAAGAATTTCAATTAAACTTTTTTGATCGAACACAAGTGGCTTTTCTGGAAAATGGGGTGATGAAAGACTTACCGCTCAACGTCTTCTGGGCAATGCGCAAAGCGGGAAACATAACGGATCAAACGATTGTTTTTGACAATACCATTCGCAAAATTGCCGATCTGAAGTCGAAATGGATAGTGCCATTTGCCAATAGCTGGCATGCTGAAATGTGGGGCAGATGATTTGAGAAATATTCCTGGATTCAACCCTTAGTATACGGTCAATTGAAGAGAGCATTCCAACGGTTCATATTTTTTTTTTTACTCACGACGGTCTGAGTATAGAATGTCTTATATCTTGCGGCCAGTTTAAAACCTGATTAACGACTACTTCATATTTCCTTTTGAGAAGAAATTCCATCTTGGATTACGTTTGATGTCGAGATTAAGATTTTATTGCTAACCTTAGTTTCTCGTGTAGGTTATGTCTAAACCATCTCCTGCATCAAAGAATTAATAATTTTAAGTGTGTATAACCAAAACCAAATGCTTGATGAAAACTTTTACAAGAATTAGTGCTGTTCTAACTGTGATGTTGGCTGTCTGTTGGGGAGCAATGGATGCTCAGCAAACATGTGCTACTGCAGTTGCCGTAGACTGCGGCAATGTTATTTTCGGAAGTACAACCGGTGTCGCTAACGACAACGCTACTTCCGGTGCCGGAACCTGCCAGACTCAAACAGTAGGCACAGCCGGCCAGATTTGGTATTCATTTACTGCGCCTGGTGCCGGTAACGTTACCATGTCAACCATTGGAGCAGGCACCAATTACGACACTAAAATACACGTATATACAGGTGATTGCGGTGGACCATTCGGATGCGTTGCTGCTAACGATGATTTTGGCGCTGGCGTGGCTTCTCAAGTTACCTTCGCAATGACAAGTGGAACAACTTACCTCGTGCGAGTTGGTGGTTGGAATGCTTCTCAAGGAAATTTCGAGTTCACAATTAGTTGTGCTCTACTTTCCGATGGTTGCACCAATCCTGCCGCATGTAACTATTCTGCAGATGCGACTAACGACGATGGCTCTTGCTGCCTTGGCTATTGCGAAACTTTAACGGTCACAGCCGGTCAATTCCCCGGTGAGATCGGATGGCAGCTTTTCGACGCTTCATCAAACTTGATTCTAAGTGGTGGTGCACCATTTACAGGTGAAATATGCTTGCCCGCTGCCGGTTGTGGATATACTTTCACCATGACTGATACTTTCGGTGATGGCTGGAATGGAGCAACTTTCACATTTACAAATGCCGATGCAGGAACGGATGCAACAGGAACTTTGAGTGGTGGCGCTGGACCTGTTTCAGTTACAATGGGCCTTGGCGGACTTGTCTCCGGCTGTACAGATATTATGGCAACCAATTATAATCCTGCTGCTTCATGCGATGACGGAAGTTGTTTGGCGTGTACAGGTGGCGGACAAATTTACGTGATGGAAATGACAGACACATTTGGCGACGGATGGAACGGTGCAAACTGGATCATACTTGACCAAAATTTCGCTACTGTTGGAACTGGAACATTGGCAAACGGTACGACAGGCTCATTCTCTGAGTGTCTTATTCCCGGTTGTTACACTATGTCTGTAACCGGCGGTACTTTCCCTGATGAAGTTGGATGGTCTTTGACTACACTAAGCGGTACCACTTTGATTAGTGGCGGGGCAAATGCAAACGTTGGATTTGCTTGGGCTGGTCAGACTGGTTGTGTTATCAATGGTTGCACAGATCCTGGTTGCAATAACTACAACCAATTCGCCACTGCTGATGATGGATCTTGTATTTGTCCTCCGGCAAATGATGTCTGTGCAAATGCTGTAGCAATTGGATGCGGACAGGTGATCGCGGGTACAACAATCAATTCGAATCTTGACGGAACTCCACCGGCTTGTACTGGAATAGCAGTTACAGCTCCTGGTGTTTGGTATACTTTCATTGGAACTGGTGATCAAGTCACGCTTTCCACTTGTAACTCCCCGGCTGGCGATACTAAAATTCACGTTTATGCAGGTGACTGCACGACCCCTGTTTGTGTTGCCGCCAATGATGATGGTTGTGGCGCAGGATTTTTGTCCAGCGTGTCTTTCACCTCTATTAATGGTGTCGCTTATAATGTTTTGGTTTCTGAATTCGGAGCCGGCGTTGGAATAGATTTCAACCTTGAGATGACATGTCTTGCATGTGCCGGTGCTCCAATCAATGATGCCTGTGCAGGTGCTCTTCCAATTCCTTCAGGTGTGGACTTCTCAGGTAGTTTGTGCTGTTCAAATCCAGATGCTGAAATGGCTCCTTGGGCAGGTTTCGGAACTCAATATGGTATTTGGTATGTAATTAACTCGGGCAATTTTGAAGCACTTTCGGTCGATTTCTGGAATGGTTTAGGAGAAGGACCTGATGCCGGTGATGGAACTGACGTGGGTATTGGTGTATTCGAAGGAAGCGCTGGATGTGGAGCCTTAACCGCTCTTGTTGGTGGCGTTGGATTCAATGGAATTCCATTGGATGGCTTCATTTTTAACTCTTACGAATTCGGTATCGCACTTACTGCCAATACTGATTATTACTTCTGTCTTTGTACTTCTGACCCTGTGGGCTGTGGTGATTTCGTTTTCAACGTAACACTATCTAATGTTGGTTG